>JANXML010000063.1 GCA_025354645.1 Arcicella sp.
TATTAGGTGACAAAATGGGTGGAATTGTTAGCTTAATTTCAAATTTTGCGGGTATTAAATCTGGATCAGCTAATTCGTTAATGAGTTTAGCGGCTCCGATGGTTATGGGCATTATTGGAAAACAAGTATCAGGTGGAAACATGGGCGTAAGTGGTTTAATGAGCCTCCTATCGAGTCAGAAAGACCATGTTGCTGCTGCAATGCCCGCTGGTTTGGGAGATAAATTAGGAGGACTATTAGGCATGGGTTCGATGTTTAGTGGAGCTTCGAGTATGGTTTCGGGTATGACAAATGATGCCTCAAAAACTGTATCAAGTGCAACTAATTATGCTCGTGAAACCATAGAAGATTCTTCAAGTGGACTGCCAAAGTGGTTGTTGCCTCTCTTGATTGGTGTAGCCGTGATTGCAGGGTTATTGTATTTTATGAAAGGTTGTAATAAAACCCCAGAAACTATTGGAAACACAATGGATTCGCTTTCAACGGGAATGTCGGCGGGTATGGATTCGATGGCGAGTTCAGCGAGTAGTGCGGTTTCAAGTGCAACGGATGCGGTAAAGAAATTGTTCAAATTGAAATTGCCAGATGGTTCAGAAATTGAAGTGCCAGAAGGATCTTTGGAGGATCAAATAGTTAAATTTATTCAAGATGATTCTCAGAAAATTGATAAAAAGACTTGGTTTAACTTTGACCGTTTGTTGTTTGACACGGGTAAATCAACGTTGAAAGCAGAGTCGAAAGAACAAATCGAAAAGACTGTCGCTATTTTAAAGGCATTTCCAAAAGTAAAAATTAAAATTGGTGGATATACGGATAACGTAGGGAATGCTGATTCAAACATGAAGCTTTCAGCTGAAAGAGCGTCCGTTGTGATGGATGCCATCGTTGCAGGAGGTATTGACAAAAGTCGCTTAGAATCAGAGGGTTATGGTGCTGGGAATTCTGTTTCAACCAATGATACAGAAGAAGGAAGAGCCATGAATCGTAGAATTGCGATTAGTGTTAGGGAGAAGTAGGGATTGGTTATTAGTTACTTTTCATTAGTCTTCAATTCTTGAATAAAACAAACGGTGGTAAAGTTAATTTACCACCGTTTGTTCCAAAAATGTCAACTAAGAAGTTAATAATTAATAGAAACTAACAATTAATGACCTGTGACTAATAACAATTAACTAATTAAATCTCATCTCATTCCGAAGCCCAGCGTATTTTCTTAAATCCAAGGTGATTGCTCCAATTTTTAATTCAACTTCTGCTCGAACTGGAATTTTATTGGCATCATCCGTAACCCAAAGTTTTACTGATTCTTCATCTTGAAAAAAGTTATTTTTAGGTAATTGAGGGGTGATTTTGAAAGTATTTATTTTACCAAATTTCGTTTTTAACACTTCTTTTCCTCTATATTTCAAACGCATATTATAAACTTCTCCTTCAAAAAAGAAAATCACTGGAACACTTTCTCCAACGCTCATTTTTGAGAAATCAATTGTTCTCAAATAGTAATATCCACTCACCACATCTTGCACATTATTGGGTAATTGAAAAGTTTTTTTCTCGTTATCATCATCGATATCATATTGTTTTGCCGTATTGGCTGCATGATTAAAAACGATTTTCTGTTCGTTTTTATAATTACCTTCTTCTTTCTTCTGGTAAAATAACTGCGGAAGAATCATGGCAGTATCAATGTAAGAAGTCCAAACATCACGCACTTTCGTAAACCAATCGGTCATTCCAACCGTTCTTGCCACAATATTAACTTTATAACATTGACGACCATTGGCATTCTGAAATTTATTATCAACGTCCACAATTGCTTCGGCAGCATTCACAAATCCGTAATGTACACGATATTCAATGTGTTCACCCGTTGTGAAACTGGTTTGCTCAATTACACGCTCTTTTTCAGCCGATTTAAAGCTCATGGCTGTAAACAATAAAGAAATTGCAAAGAATGTTTTTTTCATTTTGTAAAATTGTGGTAATTAATTGTATTTTTTGACTAAATACTTCAAAAACAAATCAAAATCATTCTTAAACTGTTTTTTGAATAGATTTTCAAATTCATTTTGCTTAGAATTATACGTTTTAAAACTTACAAAAAAAGCATTATTCGGTAATTCATGTTTATTAAATTGAGATTTTGGCAAGTTTGGTAATATGCGATAAATAGTATCTTGATTACGCTCAATTTTTTCAATTAACGAATACTTTAACGAATCCTTATGTTTATTCGTAGAATTTGGTTGAAAGGTTTTGTACAAACTGTCCAACTTAAAAGTACCTTTATTCAAATGTTTTATAAAAGAATCTCTGAAAATTCTTGATTGCGTGTATTTTTTAAATTGTTTCGATTCAATTCCATACCTATATTTTAGAAATCTCTTCGCTCCATAGTCACCAATAAAGTTTGCTATGTTTTCACTTGTTTCATGATCATTTTTAACAAAAATTGTACCATGTGTCATTTCATGAATAATCAAACTTGCCAACTTTCCATCGGGATAATAAAGCATATTTGAAAGAATTGGTTCGGGTAACCAACCTAAGGTAGAATAAGCAATGCCTTGACCCATCTCAGTATCATAACCCTTTGATTTCCAGAACGTTTGTTCTTCAACTGCGGAAGTTGAATCAAAAAATCCTTTGTAAGTAAAACTGCCAATAAACCAACTTACAACGGGAAAAGTGAATTCTTTGGCTTCCATTTTATAGGGTTCTGCAACCGTTAAAAGATGTACTAAAGGTTGTCCATTTTGATTATAAAGTGTTTGATAAACTTTCGGATTATCTTTTAAACCCAAAGAATCAATGGCATATTTACGCACCTCTTGAATATATAAAATACGTTTTTTGAGGGAATCTGGAATGGATTTGTCTTGAAGAACTTCTGATAAAGGTTTAGTATTGAATGCTACACCTAAACCTCCTTTTGCTTGTTGATAAAAATAGCTAACCCATGATTTTTGCCATAATAACAAGCTGATTGTCAAGAGAATAAAGATTATCCAAATTCTTTTTTTACGTTTTTGTTGTATGTTTTTTTGGAATAGAATCATAAGAAAATGAGTTGGAAATTGTTGTCATCCCGACGTTGGAGGGAACTGATAGTAAAATCTCTAAAGTATATGATTATTAATTTATGCGAATTACGGGTTAAAAATCAAGTAAAAGTAGGACAGCCGCAACCAATTTAGCGTAAATATGGACGAATAGTCCATTTTCAGACCTGACTTTTGAGGCAATGTGAATATTTGTTTTTTGTTGAATCCAATTA
>JANXML010000094.1 GCA_025354645.1 Arcicella sp.
AAATATTGGAAAACAAGAATGGAAATCAAGTATTGATAACGTAACTCGTTCATTCACATATCGTTACGATGGAGCAAGCCGTATAAAATCGGGAGTATATGCAGGTAAAGTAGGTGAAAACTACACCCTTGCAGACGTTACGTATGACAATAATGGAAACATCAAAAAGCTAATTCGTAACGGTTTGATAACTGGTAATACTTTCGGAATTGTTGATAATTTGAATTATACTTACAATGCAAATTCCAATAAAATTCTAAAAGTTGATGATATTTCAAATGTAACGGCAAGTTTTGCGGATGTTGCAGGTAATGATTATACTTACTCACCAGATGGCAGTTTAACGAGTGATGCCAATAAAGGGATAACAACGATTGAAAATAATTATCTGAAATTGCCGAAGAGAATTGTAAAAGGTGGCGTTACAATTTTAAATCAATATTCTGCCAGTGGTGTAAAGTTAAAAGAGACAATCGGAACGCAAGTGACTGATTATGTGGGGAATATTATTTATAAAAATGGCGTTTTATATCAAATTGCACACGATGAAGGGCGAGTTGTTGATGGTCAATATGAATATAATTTAAAAGACCATTTGGGAAATTTGAGGATAGCATTCAGAGATTCCTTGGGCATTGCCAAGATTACACAAGCAAATTCGTATGGCATTTTTGGCGAAGATTTGACAACTTTAAATTACTTAAAACAGACTTGGAAAGAGGATAAATTTAAGTTTACTGGAAAGGAGGATTTATCAGAAACTGGTTATATAGACTTCGGGGCAAGATTATATGATAAATTAGTACCAAGGTTTACAACGATTGACCCGCTGGCAGAAACCTCTCGTAGATTTAGCCCGTTTACTTACGGATTAAACAATCCACTAAGGTACACCGATCCCGATGGGATGATGGCAAGAGCAATTGATGATTATTACGACAACCAAACGGCAAAATATCTTGGTAGTGATGGGGCAAGTACAAATAATAGCCGTTTGATTTCAGCATCAAGTTATAGTCAAATAAGTCAAGCTAATGGAGGAAGTACGAGTGCAGGGGCTACAACGGCATTACAAGGAAGTAGTAAGGTGATTACAATAAATGATGGTCAAATTCAAACCAGCCTACAAGGTGTTAGGGATAATTCAAGAAGTTCGGGAATTGAGCATTCGGCATATTTGACCTTAAACCCTGAAACAGCAACCATTTCGGCAGTAGTTGGACCTACTGGAACTAATGGTAAAACTGAGATGGAATATGAGAGACCAGAGACAACCTCTTTTATGACAAGTGGTGAAACAAATCAAGTTACAGGCAGAAGTATTTTAATCGGACAAGTTCATGGACACCCTTTGACTCAGGAAGCAGGAATGGTTAACGAAAGAGGAACATCCGATTTAGATAAAGATGCTTCTCGAAATTCAGGTGTACCAATTTATTCAATAGATTCTTTTAGTGGTAAAAAAACAGGTGGTTTAGGGTCGATAAATAGAGTTACGCCAGACGGTACGCAATCGAATGGAATTGGGAAAACTATTGGGACAGGAACAACTGGTAATTTCAACATAGGTCTTGATGCTTTACAGCGTTCAGGCGGTAAAATCAAATAAAGATGAAAAAGATAATCTTAATAATACTCTTACTTGTCAGTTTAGATACTTTCAGTCAAAAGGGAATTGAGTACACATTTCCCAAAAAAGTTACTGATAGTCTTACTTCATACATTAATCGAAGTGCTGCAAAGAAACATTATATCGTCATGGATAAAACCAGTCGAAGTACATATTTTATACTGATAGCTGTATTACAGAAACCAGATGGTTTTATAAAGAAATCAAATCGATACGTAAAGATTAATGAGAGAAAAATACCTTTAATCTTCCAATCAGATACAGATTTTTTTTCAAAGGGTGTGGGAGTTAGAGGCGGTATTATACGAACAGCAGTAATGTATCACGGCTTTGGTATTCACTTTAATTATGCAGGTGAAATTTTAGCAGAGTAAACAAAAAGCCCTCAAATTGAGGGCTTTTTTTATGATAATCAAACGGCATCATGCAGTACATTTTGCAGAGCGTTTTTAAGTTTTCGTTTTCCTACAAAGGCATCCACGATGCTAAAAACGGTCTTTTTTTCTTCATCGGGAAGCGTATCAATCAATTTTACTCTTTCCATCAAAGAACTATCGTAAGTATTCACTTCTACGTCCTGAGCAGGAGCATCTTCGTGGAAAAAGTCCGATAAACCCACCCCCAAAGCCAAAGCAATTTTTTCGAGTGTTGTAATCGAAGGTTCAGTTTTTCCACTTTCGATACGGCTAAACATAGCAGTACCCACGCCCGATATTACAGTAACCTCCTTTTGAGACATTTTTTTGCTCTCTCGTATTTTACGGATTCTTTCGCCTATTTCCATGACAATATTGATTATTTACCTAACAAATATACCTATTTATGCCCTTTGGTGCAATAATAAAATTTTTATTGTTTTTATTATTGCTTAAATAAGCAATTTTATGTTATTTTGCATTGTTGCTTAGAAAAGCAAATAATATTTTCACAAGGGCAATTCGACAGCCCACGAAGGGAGCAAAGGGCGGTATCTGGTAACCGTCCCCCTTCAAATCCTTATACTTATGGACATCAAGGAAATCAAGACCCGTTTAAGCATCGCCCAAGTATTGGGTTATTACGGTTACAAAGCCGATGGAAACGGGCGGTTATGTTGTCCGTTCCACGAAGACAAAACGCCCTCAATGCAGGTCTATGAAAACACCAATACTTACACT
>JANXML010000352.1 GCA_025354645.1 Arcicella sp.
AAAATCGAATTTTCCACGTTTTGACTTCACAAAATACCCGTCCCTCACATTTGAACAGCCCGATACCAAAACATTTCGTAACTTGCAATTAGCTTTTGATGCGATGGCAAAAGGCGGAAATCTCCCTTGCATCATGAACGCTGCCAACGAAATAGCGGTTGAGGCGTTTTTACAAGATAAAATCGGTTTCTTGGCAATGTCAGATTTCATTGAAACTTGTATGAATAAAGTTTCGTTTATCCAACAACCAAACATTGAAGATTACGTAAAAACGGACGAAGAAACAAGGCTATTTGCGAGGGAGTTACTCTGATTTGAAAATTTGACGATTCGATAATTTGAAAATGATTTTTCAAATTATTCAAATTATCCCATTTTCAAATTAACACATCCTCAAATTTTCAAATTAAAAATATGACTCAAATTCTTAAAATACCAAAACTCGAATATGAAGGATTCACAGACGATGAGTTCTTTGATTTTTGTGTGGCTAATGAGGGCTTGAAGTTTGAGAGAAACAGTAAAAGAGAAATTATACTTATGCCCCCAACTGGCGGAGATGGCGGTTCGAGAGAATTGGACTTGTCATTCAGAATAAAATTATGGAGTTCTCAACAAGGTGGAGGCTTCACATTCAGTTCTTCAACGGCTTTTACTTTGCCGAGTTCTGCCATCAGAAGCCCAGATGTAACTTGGATAAAGTCTGAAAGATGGTTGGCATTGGCTGAATCTGAGCGTAAGAAATTTGCCAAAATTGTTCCTGATTTTGTTATAGAATTAATGTCCGAATCAGACTCATGGAAAGGGCTTCAACTCAAAATGGTTGAATACATCGAAAATGGCGTTCAGTTGGGCTGGTTGATTAATCCATTTGATAAAAAAGTAATGATTTACACACCCGAAAACATCAATCCAACAGAACAAGACTTCGGAATTATCACTGGCGGAGATATTTTAGAAGGCTTAGAAATAGATTTAAGAACAGTTTTTCAATTATAAATTTTAACATAAATACAAAACAATACATGGAGTTAGTGAAAGTATTGAGTCCTAAGTATTAAGTCCTAAGAAAAAAAATTATCAAACCTTGTCCTGAATAGTAATTCTTTCAAACACTGTAAGGCTTAATTTGGTAGTAATTATTCGCAATAATCTTAATACCTAATACCTAATACTTAATACTTACTACTGATAACTGAAAATAATGGAAGGTTTAGTAATGGCGGGACAGTTGATTTTAGCACTGTCAATTTTAGTTAGTTTACACGAATTTGGGCATTATATCACTGCTAAGTGGTTCAAGATGCGAGTAGATAAATTTTATCTTTTCTTCGATTTCCTCTTCCCAGTTCCCACAGTCCTCAATTTTGCTTTATTCAAAAAGAAAGTAGGTGATACTGAATATGGTGTGGGTTGGTTTCCTTTGGGCGGCTACGTTTCTATTGCAGGAATGATTGACGAAACCCAAGATGCTTCAAAATTAGCCGCCACGCCCGAACCTTGGGAATTCAGAGGAAAACCAGCTTGGCAACGCCTAATCGTGATGTTAGGTGGAATTATTGTGAACTTGATTTTGGGCGTTTTAATATTTTGGGGCATCAGATACAACTCAGGAAATAACTTTGTAACGCTTTCGGAAGTAAATAAGCAAGGAATTTATGCGGGTAAATTAGCCCAAGAAGTAGGTTTCAAAACGGGAGATAAAGTTCTGGAAGTTAACGGAAAAGTGCCTGTTCGCTTTGATGAAGTTCCTCAACTCATCATGGAAGATGAGGCAAAATATACCATTGAACGCAATGGAGAAAGAAAAGATGTTGTTCTTCCGTCGGGCTTTTTAGATAAATTATCAAACGGAAAAAAAGGAGAGTTTATCCAAGAAGGAATCCCTTTTGAAGTAAAAGAAGTTTCAAAAACAGAAGGTGGTGGAGGTGCATATCGTGCAGGTTTGCAAGCGGGAGATAAATTTGTAAATATTAATGGAAAACCTGTTAAATTTTATCAAGAATTCAAGTCTATTTTAGATGAAAATAAGGAAAAGAAAATCACCGCTTTAATTGACAGAAAAGGAACGATTGACACCTTAAAAATGGACGTTTCAAAAGACGGAACAGTTGGTTTTATCATGAACACATTATTGAAACCCACTCACGAAGATTATACAATTGGACAAGCTTTCAATGCAGGATTTGTCGAAGCATTCACCGTGATTGGAACAAATTTAAAGGGTTTTAAAAAGATTTTCAAGGGAGATGTGTCCGCTTCAAATGCCGTAAGTGGACCTATTGGCATTGCAAAAATATTCGGTGGCGTTTGGGATTGGGGTAAATTTTGGTTTTTGACGGGTTTACTTTCCATGTCTTTGGCTTTCATGAATGCCTTACCAATTCCTGCCCTTGATGGCGGACACGCCATATTCTTAATTTGGGAAATGATTACGGGAAAAGCACCATCCGTGAGAGTTCAAGAAATCGCTCAACAAGTGGGAACGTTTATTCTCTTAGGATTAATGGTTTTTGCTTTTGGAAATGATATATTTAAAATTTTTAAGTAAAACTGTAATCCGATGTTTCCACATCGGTAATAGATGTTTTTTTTAACTAAAATTATACAATCAAAAAAATCTGCAAGTCTAAAAAATACTTGCAGATTTTTGGTTTTAGGCATTGTTCTAATCCTACAAACTTCCTTTCTCCCTTCCCCCTTTTCCGTTCTCCCCGCTAAACACGATTTCCACACCAGCCTAACAGAAATGAGGTACAACCCCAAAGCTAAAACCTTTGAAATCAGTCTCAGAATTTTTACAGATGATTTAGAAAAAGTGCTTTCCGCAACTAATCAAAATAAGAAGTTTTTAGTAGAAAATAATGATAAAAACGATCTCTTCGTAGAGGCGTATATCCGCAAGCATTTTGTCGTTACGAATCCCAAAAATCAGAAATTAGTTATCAATTATATCGGAAAAGAAAAAGAAGGAGAAGCTACGTGGGTATATCTGGAAATGCCTGTGAATGAGAGCATTAACGGCTCAAAAATTCAAAATAATGTGTTGATTGATATGTTTGAAGACCAAACAAATATCCTTAATATTTTTGTGCAGAACCAAAAGAAATCGTATTTGTATAATGTGAAGAATCGGGTTTTTGTGGTGGAGATTTAGGAAAATATCATTACATTTGTTTGGAATAAATCAAAAATATGACTTTTTACAGCCAACGAAAAATTATCACCAAAAATGGTACAGACATTAGCATTACTTGATACAATACTTGAAAGAAGCCAAAAAGAAGACTTTTTTCGTATTCCTTCCTCATGGGAAGAGTACGAAGAAATTTCGGATATGGAAGGTTTAAATTTACAATATCAAGACGGAGAAATAATTGTTACCTCAAATATGAATACGCCCAACCACGAAAAATTAGTTGCCAGAATATGCTCAATTTTGTTGAATTATTATGACACTCTGGAAGACGAAGATTTCTCTGTAATGGGAAGTAATGGTGCAGTGTCAAAAGCTGATGAAAAACTGAGATTTTCGCCTGATATTGTGGTCGTCAAAGGTGAAATTATGATGAAAGGAAAATCAAAAGTAGATATGCTAAATCCTTTGATTGTGGTAGAAATACTTTCAAAGGCTACTTCTAAATTTGATTTGATGGATAAATTGGTAGGATATAAAACGATGGATTCGTTAAAACAAATTGTTTTCGTAGCACAAGACAGACCTTGGGTTTCGACATTCTTACGCACGGAAGACCCTAACGTATGGATGAATACCGATTATTTTTCATTGGAAGATGCTACCGTAATTGATAATTTGACGGTTTTGATGAAAGATATTTACAAAAAAGTCACTTTCTAACAATTCCCAACAAATCCGCCTTAATCCCACGCCAATCTTGATTTAGATTCAGAGTCTCAATTCGTATCGTATGCCCTTCGTGCGTATAAGCAAGACTCAATGATTTTTGCACCGTTGGGTATATCAAAATCCCCTCCGCTTTTGTGTCTTCTTGATTTTTTAGATAGGCAAATAATTGATACAAATGTTGCGAATGAATCTTCTCTGAATCATAATATTTCTGTAATGTT
>JANXML010000144.1 GCA_025354645.1 Arcicella sp.
GCAGGATTAGTGGCTTGGGCAGTAAGGAACGGCATTGTGTAAAAACTAATAATTGATGTGCTTAACGCAGGCAGGGTTAGAACCCTGCCTGCGTTTTGTTTTCTGGAAAAATGAAAATCATTCAATTCTTATTAATTCTCAACTTTGATTACAGAAATATTAAAGGACAATCTTTAACTTTGCATTTTAGAAATCAATTACTTTTTAATACAAAATGCAAGCAAATTTTATAGAAGAACTGCGTTGGCGTGGAATGTTGCAAGACATGATGCCTGGCACCGAGGAACAATTGAAAAAAGAAATGACGGCGGCTTATATCGGTTTTGACCCAACGGCAGCCTCTCTTCACATTGGGAATTTAGCCACGATTATGCTTTTAAAACACTTTCAATTGTGCGGTCACAAGCCTTTTGCTCTCGTGGGCGGAGCTACGGGCATGATTGGAGATCCCTCTGGAAAAGCTGCTGAACGTGAATTTTTATCGGAAGAAACCTTACGTTTTAATCAAGATAGCATCAAAAAACAGTTAGAAAAATTCTTAGATTTTAAATCGGGTGATAATTCTGCCGAGATGGTGAATAATTACGATTGGTTCAAAGATTTTTCGTTCTTAGGTTTTCTTCGTGAAGCGGGTAAACACCTGTCTGTCAACTACATGATGTCGAAAGACTCCGTGAAAAAACGCTTGGAAACTGGTATCTCTTTCACTGAATTTTCTTATCAATTACTTCAAGGCTACGATTTTTATTGGTTATACAAAAACAAAAACGTTCGTTTGCAAATGGGCGGCTCCGACCAATGGGGGAATATTACGACTGGTACTGAAATTATTAGGAGAAAAGAGGCCACAATGGATATTGCCACAACGGATGATGGTAGTTCAGAAGAAATCGAACATCGTGCTTTTGCCTTAACAACGCCATTAGTCACGAAAGCCGACGGAACAAAATTTGGGAAATCAGAATCGGGCAATGTTTGGTTAGACCCAGAAATGACTACGCCTTATCAGTTTTATCAGTTTTGGTTAAATACGGCAGATTCGGAATGCTCAAAATTATTACGAGTTTTTACGCTTTATTCACAATTAGAAATTGAAAAATTAGAAGTAGAACACGCAGAAAATCCGCATCTACGGATCATGCAAAAGGCAATTGCAAAGGACGTGACAACCCGTGTACATTCTGAAAAAGATTTTGAGATTGTGAAAGCGGCTTCTGAGTTACTGTTTGATAAAAATGTAATTGAGCAATTTGAATTGGTTGACAGTCAAGTAGTTGAGGCTTTGGATGTCATAAAAATCAAGAAAGAAGACTATCAAAATTGCGTAAACTTAACCGATTTTTTAGCGACGTTGATTTTGGATACACAGGGAGAGCCAATTATTTTTAAATCAAAAGGGGATACTCGAAAAGCCATTCAAGCAAATTCGGTCAGTGTCAATAAAGTAAAAATCACTGATCCAAACAAGGCATTAGACTTTGAATTATTGAGAGGTAAATACTTAATTATCAATCACGGAAAACAGAAAGTTTATGTGGTAGAATTGGTATAGCACGCAGATAACGCAGATGCTACGCAACGCAGATTTTCGCCGATTTCTTGTATGTTGATATACAATTTTGTTCAATTTTAAGAAAAATAGTTTAGATAAAATCCTTTTAAATCTGCGTTGCGAAGCATCTGCGTCATCTGCGTTCCAAAATCGTTCTATCAAACTTTTAGCATTTTTTTGATATATTTTCCTACAATGTCGAATTCCAAATTCACTATATCACCCACTTTCAACGCATGAAAAACGGTGTTCTGATACGTATAAGGAATAATGGCAACTCTGAAATTATTAGTACCAGAATTGAAAACCGTCAAACTCGTTCCATTAATACAAATTGAGCCTTTTTCAACCGTAATATTCTCTAAATCAGGCGAATACTCAAAATCGTATAACCAAGAACCATCCTGTTCAATGATGCTGATGACAACCCCCGTTTGATCTACGTGTCCTTGCACAATATGCCCATCAAAACGTCCATGAGCGGGCATACATCTTTCTAAATTTACCTTATCACCAATTTGTAATTTGCCAATATTAGTTTTCTGCAAAGTTTCATCAATTGCCGTAACAGAATAGTCATTTCCTTGAACATCAATGACTGTAAGGCAGACTCCATTGTGAGCCAAACTTTGATCAATTTTGAGTTCGTTGGTAAATGGACAAGTGAAAGTGAAAGTGACATTTGTACCTTCTGATGTTGTATTTTTTAGTGTGCCAAGGGCTTCAATTATTCCTGTAAACATTACGTTAATTTTAAAATTTGTAATCGGGCGGCGAACCGCTTGAAAATTTGATAATATTATCTCTCAAATTTTCAGGATAGATTCAATGTCTTGCAAGTTAATTAGTAAATTTGCTTTTGCCAATGATTAGGAAAGTTCTTATAAAGGATATTTTCAAATTGGCAAATTTTCAAACTTTCAAATTATATTCATGTTTAAAAATAAATTTTTCCTCCTTTCCGTTGTGGCAGTTATCATTGCCATAATTGCCTATTCATTTGTAGGTAATGACGAAACAAAATCCTCTCAACTTACCGATAATGAGTACATTACAACGATTAAAAATCTAAGAAATGATAAAAATTCTTACTTAAAAAAAGATACAGCTTCGCCAATTGAAGATAAAGTAAAATTCATAGGTTTAAAATATTTTGAGGTAAATCCTAAGTTCAAAGTTACTGGCAAAATTGACCGAGTCACTTCTGGACAAACCATAAACATCACAATGTCGGGCGGCGAAGTGGAAGAATATGAAGCGTATGGAAATGTAAAGTTTGAAATTGAGGGCGTGAAATGCACCTTAAAAATATTCAAAACGCCCGAAGGAAATTTGTTTCTACCCTTCAAAGATTTGACTTCAAATAAGGAAACATACGGAGCGGGTCGCTACCTTGATTTTGGCGTTAATGAGGTCGATGGCAATCAAATTACAATTGATTTCAACAAAGCATATCATCCGTATTGTGCTTATAATCATACGTTTACGTGTCCAGTACCACCCGCTGAAAACACCTTGAATGTAGCAGTGAAGGCGGGGGAGAGGTTGTAGTTTTGAAATATAGTGTAGAATCTTTATTTTTACAAAAACAATAATATTATGACAGCAGTAGTCAGTCTTTCTGAAAGTATCGTTGAGCGTTTGGAAGAAGAACGAGTCATTTCTATACCCGCTTCGTTAGAGGAATATTGGGATGTTTTGGAAGAGATGGAGAATGAACCATATACACTCGAATATATCAATGGAGAAATAAAAGCAAAAATGAGTCAAGCAAGCGATAACCACGAAACAATTGTAGCCAATATTTTGGCAATTTTAAGAAATATTTACCTCGAAAAAGAGGAATACAAAGCCATGGGAAGTGCTAAAACCGTTTACGTCCCAGATTGCGAAATGGCTTTTAATCCCGATGCGTTGGTAATGAAAGGTGAATCTTTATTATTTCCAAGAAAACGAAAAGTTGCGGGTATTATTAATCCTTATATTTTAGTAGAAATTCATTCTGATTCCACCGAAGAATTTGACATGAAGAAAAAGTTGCCTTGCTATAAAAAATTAGATTCGATTCATCAAATTATTTATATAGAACAAAACAAACCTTACATCACGATTTACACCAAAAATCAAAGTATTCAACATTGGTTTAATGATGATTGCGATGATTTGAATGGAACCATTAAAATTGATGGAGTTGATGTTTCAATGAAGGATATTTATCACAAAGTGATTCTGACGAAATAGAAAAAGCCCTCTGAAATTAATTTCAGAGGGCTTTTGTTAATCTTACTAATCTTTAATTATTCAACAAATGAGCAGATATTTCTTTCTGAACATTTTTAGCGAACGCCTCTGCCTCAGTTTCATTTATAATTTTAACCGTTAAATATTCATGTAAATTCCCATTACTTAGGGTATCAATTATAAATTTTTGCAAGTCATTCCTTTCTGGATAAATAGTTAAAAAATAGACATTCAATCGTTCATAAGCTGTCTCCAATTCATTCAATTTGCCAACCCATTTATACACTTTATCTTTAATTGAAGAAGGATTTTTTAAATCTAATGAAAGTGATTGATAACAATTCCAGACGCCGTTTTTCCAAGCTTTATCAAACTCAAAAATATCATTTTGAGTTGTAATTGAATGATGTTTTAGGTGATTAGTTACTCCGTAATTATCAAAATGTTGCTTGTAAACCGATTTCCAAACTTCCTTATCATCAAGTGTATCAGACACAACATCTTGATTATATCTATCCACCATTCTTTCAAATAAATCTTCCAAAGCAATTTCTAAATTAAAGTCAAGGGCATACGACATTTCAGTACATTGCAAAGCACTGTCATTTTTAGGGATGATTTCATTAGTAATTTCATCAATCGTCTTGAAATCATTTCTGAATAACTCATGCAGTTGTCTTGCGATTCGTTTAACTTCATTTTCAAAGGCTTTCAAAGTATTCAAAAGCGAATGACCATTTACGCCAGAATAAAATTGAGTAACTCTTCCAAATTTAGTAGTGAATTTAGATTTCAAATAACCCGTTTCTGGTTCAAAAACTACCACACCTACGTTCACAAACTCTCCCGTGACAAGGTCATGAGTGTAGCGAATAATTTGATATTGGTAAGTTTTCATTTGAATAATATATTTTTAAGTTCTTGCAAAAATAAATCTTTATGTAAAATTAACGATTCTACGTAGCCTTTAATTTCGATTAATTGTTCAGTGTTCCAATCTTGCGGAATTAAAGAGAAGGCTTTACTCCAAAAAATATCATCCAAACGAGTAAGTTTATTAACCAAAATGGAAAAATCAGGAAATTTGTTTTTAAGGTACGGATAGAAAAAGTGATTTTTAATCCATTCTTTATCCTGCGGACGAAATTCCCAAGGTGTTTTATTTTTGAATGTATCGGAAACAAACCCAAAAGCTGATTCATGGTCAAATATTAAAATATTGCTCCCATCAGTCAATAAATTAGGTTTATCAGTTCTTCGGTCAGCGTTACTGATGAATATATCAAAAGGAAAAATGTTGTGTAATTGATTTTTCTGATTTTCAGTAAAGGTTTGATTTTTTACAACATCTGTATATCCTGCCATAAATCTACACCCAAAGTTTATACCAGTGCTGTTCAAAGCATCAATGTACGCTTCTTTACCCTTTATTGTTTTAACAAATTCATCACTAATATTAATTAATACAGGAGCAGGAACGGATAATTCTAATTGTAATGCAATAAAAGAAGCCAATAGTTCACGAGCTGATGATTCCACACTCATTTCTCTACTATTTTTGAATTTTACAACATAATCATCCTTTTCAAAAGTTGTTTGACATATTCCACGCAATAATAAAGGTTTATTTCTGCCCGCTGATAAGATCTTGATGTCGTACTGAGCCTCAATGATGGGTAAAGTATAATCGTAGTCAGTAATCTTTTTTGCCACTTGGTTAGTATTTATGGTTCACAACGTAATAATAACTAAAATCTATTTCAATTACAAAATGATGGAACGTAGGTTGGAACGCTGATGACGCAGATGGCTTCGCCAACGCAGATTTTCGCAGATAGAAAAGACGTTCAAAGCCTTAATAAAATGGGCTAAACATTAGAGAATAAATTTCTTACCATCTGCATTCAGTTCCGATTTTAACGAATAAAAAATCCTCTTGAATCTGCGTTGCCAAAGGCATCTGCGTCATCAGCGTTCCATAAAAAATCCTCACCTAATGAAAGGCAAGGATTTTTAGTTTGATTGATGTGTTGGTAATTTCAAAAAAGCTATACTGCAAGCTCGTATTCCTTGTTTATCGTCAATACTTCCGTGTCCAATAAACGAGCCGCTAAGCTCAATGTTTTAATTAATTCGTAGTGGAAAAAGAACTTCATCGTATGAATTTTTGATTCATAAAACGCCAATTCCTCTCCTTCAAAACTGTTCGTTACTAAGGCATTTTTAGCCACAATACCTTGTTTCAACCATATCCAAGCAACCGTAACGATCCCGAACATATCCATATACAGGTTTGCATCCGCCAAGAAAACTTCATTATCTCCTTTGGCAGCAATGCCCAAAAGGTGCATCGTCACTTTTTGCAAACGACCCAATTCTTTCTCTAATTTCTCAGCATAAGGTTTCAAATCATCGTGGGTTTTTGATTCTTCGATAGTTTTTAAAACTTCTGCAAATAATAATTGAGGAGCTTTTCCACCATTAGCAGTAATTCCACGACCCAAAAGATTCAACGAATGAATTCCAGTCGTACCTTCATAAATCGACATAATCCGAACATCACGAGCCATTTGTTCCAACGGAAAATCTTCGGTATAGCCATATCCACCAAAAACTTGCAAGCCCTCGTTCACCGATTTAATTCCCATTTCTGATGGGTATGTTTTGGCAACCGTCGTCATCATGTCCAGCATTAAATGGTATGGTTTGGCTTCTTCCGAATCACGCCCCAACGCATTTATCATGTCTTCCCACATATAACATTCCATTAAAAGCCCCAAAGAACCCTCTACGATGGCTTTTTGGAATAAAAGCATGCGTTTTACGTCTGGATGATTAATGATGTAAGTTTGTCCTTCTTCCAAATTCTTATTATTCAAACGTCTTCCTTGTGGACGCTCTTTTGCATATTCCAACGAAGCATAATAAGCCGCAGAAGCAATATAAGTTCCGCCCATGCCTACGCCCAAACGAGCTTCGTTCATCATTTGGAACATATATTTCAATCCTTGATTGGGTTGTCCGACCAAATATCCTACTGAATTATCTTTATCACCAAAAGTCAAGTGCATGGCTGGCGTTGCTTTCTGACCCATCTTATGGTAAATACCCGTTGAAATTACATCATTATCTTCTGTATATGAACCACTTCCGTTATCTCTAAATTTAGGAACAACCAACAATGAAATTCCCTTCGTTCCGAGCGGAGCACCATCAATACGAGCCAAAACCAAATGAACAATATTATCAGCAATATCATGGTCTCCCGCTGATATAAACACTTTTTGACCTTTAATCTTATACGTTCCATCCGCTTGTGGAGAGGCAGTTGTCACCACATCCGACAATGAACTTCCCGCTTGTGGTTCTGTCAAACACATTGAACCTGTCCACGTTCCATCCACCATTTTCGTGGCAAATTTCTCTTTCAATTCTTCCGTTCCAAACGATAAAATCAAATGAGCCGAACCAGCCGTTAAGCCCGTAAACATCACAAAAGCATTATTTGCCGACCCACGAATCATCTCAGCGGCAGCACCCACGGTGGTTGGCAATTGTTGCCCACCGTGTTCATATTTAAACATTGAACCAATCATCCCCGCCTCGCCCATTGCCTTCACATAATCCTTCACGGCATGATGAACTTTCACTTGTCCGTTCACTAATTCAGGCTGGTTTCTGTCAGACGAAACGTAAGCGGGACGTAATATTTTTTCAGCAATTTCCTCATTGGCATCCAACACCATATCAAACATATCGGGCGTATAGTCTTGGAAATAAGGGTATTTAGTTAGTTCCTGAACATTGAGAACTTCCTTTAACATAAAGTCGAGATTGCGACGTGAATATTGTTGTGCCATTGTTTGAATAGATTTGTTATGCTTGCATACAATTTTATGTAAAAATAATGACAAAAATAATAGTATGCAAGCATAACAATATTATTTTTTAGGCGTAAAAAAACGTTGCTCTTTTGGGGCAACGTTTTTAGGCTTATCTATCTAATT
>JANXML010000157.1 GCA_025354645.1 Arcicella sp.
CGAATTGTTAAAGATAAAA
Source organism: Arcicella sp. (assembly GCA_025354645.1). Taxonomy (GTDB): domain Bacteria; phylum Bacteroidota; class Bacteroidia; order Cytophagales; family Spirosomataceae; genus Arcicella. The sequence goes on from JANXML010000157.1 coordinate 20, forward strand.
ATCGTAATTACAGATTCGGATTTAGAGAAAATCTTATGAAAACAGCTTGTGGCTTATACAATTTCAGGCAATCAGCCTAATAAATTGTAATAAAATAAGATTATATATGTTAAAAATGTCTAATACTCTTACACGATTAAAAAGTTATTTTTTTTAAGCAATATAAAATGTTTTTCTAAGTGTATTTGCTTACCAACTCAAAATTAAAATGGGCAAGTTATGGTTTTATAGAAATGATTAATACTTCATCAACAAATTTATAAAATTTAGCAATTAATGTGATTACACTCTATGAGTATTTCGCTTTAAATAATTTTTTTTAAAATTTACTTTTAAGATTGTTTTTGGATATTCCTATAAATCCTTTCTTTTTTGAAGAGAGGATTTTTTATGTATTTTTTTTCAATTTTCTCAAGTCAACAAGGTTTATTTATAAAGTGAAAAATAAAATTAGGAAAGTTATATTTTATTTGTACAAAAATTTTATCTTTGTTCTATATTTGAAACAAACTCAATAAAAACAGTAGAGTTATTAATTTTTTGTTGTCCTCGCACAACTATTTTGAGTTTCAATCTAAAATATTACCCTCTTTCATAACTATTTAACAGTGAATCACAAAGCCCCAAAGAAATTTGGGGCTTTCGTTTTTTATTTCCAACACATTATTCTAAGAGGTATCACTTTGAAAATTTTTAAGCATTTAAAGAATGATTAAAAACTGTAAAATTGTATTGAAGTCAATCTACTAACCTGTTTGAGTGCAATTTTATTGGTAATATTCACCTAAAAATTTTGTAAATTTCGTTATTAAAGGAGAAAAAAACGGAGTCTGTTACGACGGCACAACACTATTTTTAGCTTTTGAACGGGAACGGTACTGATTATTGAAAAATAATTATTGGTTAATGGGTGAGTTTGATTTTTTAACCAATCATAATTATAGAACTATCAAACTTCGTTTTAGGTTAAAGTCCATAAGAATATTTGAAAATAATAAGTTATAATTTTATTCAAAAACTAAGTCAAATAACTGATTAAAACTAATGGAAAGATTTAAAGAAAAAGTGGCCCTGATTACGGGTGGAGGTCGTGGTATTGGGCGAGCAATATGCGTTCGTTTTGCTCAAGAAGGGGCAAATATTGTTTTCACAGGCAGGAATAACGATGAAAATGTTGCAGAAACTATTCGTCAGGTAGAAGAAACTGGTGCAAAAGCTCATTTTATTCAGTCCGATATTTCGCAGGTGCCAGCCGTTTATTCAATGGTAAAAGAAGCACTTGACACCTTCGGGCAGATTGATATTTTGGTCAATAATGCAGGAATCGAAATCAATGCTCCTTTTTGGGAAGTTCAAGAAAAAGATTATGATGCTGTAATGGATACTAATTTGAAAGGAATGTTTTTCCTGACCCAAGCCTTCGTGAGATTTGTGAAAGAAAACAACCGCACGGGCGTGATAATTAATAATAGTTCGGTGCATGAAGAACTGCCTTTTCCTAATTTTACGCCTTATTGTGCCAGCAAAGGCGGAATGCAAATGGTGATGCGAAACTTAGCGGTAGAATTAGCACCCTTGGGAATCAGAATCAATAATGTGGCTCCTGGGGCAATAAAAACGCCTATTAATGCCAAAATTTTGAGCGATCCAGCATTATTATCAACCTTAAAGAATAATATTTCTCTCGGACGATTAGGCGAACCTGAAGACGTTGCCGCTGTGATTGCCTTCTTAGCGTCTGATGATGCCAAATATGTAACGGGTTCAACTTATTATGTGGATGGTGGTTTGACTTTTCATTATACGGAGCAGTAGGTGCAACACTACAAATTCAAAAGGTTCAGCTTTTTTCGTAAATTGCTGAACCTTTTTTTATTCGCTTGTGCGTGATTTTATTCCATAAATTGAAATCATGACAAATAAGAATCCAAACATCCAACTGGTCAATGAAATAGGTAGTAAATTTCATACAAACAAATTAAAATCTCGTGAATTGAGTTCATTATTCTGTAAATTTGAAACATCAAACATCATTCCATGATTTATACAGAAGAAACAATTAACGAATTTCATAGACAAAATCGATTGAAATTTACAGAAAATAAAAAATTCTTTGACCGTCTCAAAAATAAGAAACTTAAGAATTTAGACCAAGAATTTCACGTAAAACATGAAAGAGTTTTTGACGAAATTGACTGTTTAAAATGTGCTAATTGTTGCAAAACAACAAGTCCAATTTTCAAAGATATTGATATTGACAGAATTTCAAAACACCTCAGAATTCGTCCTGCTGAACTCGTAAAACAACATTTACACCTTGATTCAGACCAAGATTATGTACTAAATTCAACCCCTTGTACTTTTTTGGGTTCAGATAATTATTGCTCAATTTATGAATATCGTCCGAAAGCCTGTCGTGAATATCCGCACACTGATAGAAAAAATATAGCTGGGATTTTGCCCCTAACTTTGGAAAATACACAGGTTTGTCCAGCCGTCTTTGAAATTGTAGAGCAACTTAAAAATGCGGGATTGGGAGGGAAGCATGAAAGTGTACGATGATTTTAGAAAGGTTAAACATAAACTGTGATGTTTTGAAAAATATATGCTAATTTTGATTCTTGAAACCTTTCAATCCCACAATTATAAAAATAACAGATAATTTAATGGCAACTGAGTATTTAGGTATTGATATTGGCGGAACAAACGTCAAAATGGGGATAGTAAATTCTGAAACTGGACAAATCTCGAATTTTTATAGTCATGACACCGAAAGTTGGCGTAAATCAGGGCATTTTGAGGAACGTCTGGGCGAAGCAATTTCTTTACAACTTATTGATAATAAGGAGATTAATAAAGTTGGAATTGGTTTACCAGGTATGATTAATTTAGCCAGAACAATACCTGTCGAAATTACGGCTATACCAGAATTGAACAATGTTCCGATGGTTGACATTCTTAAAAAGCGTTTCCCGAATGTTGAATTTTACTTAGAAAATGATGCAAATGCTGCTGCTTTGGGTGAATTTTATTTCGGAGAAGAACGTATTCAAGAAAGTTATATTTTTATAACCTTAGGAACTGGCGTGGGTGGTGCTGCAATTATTGGTAAAAAAGTCTTCACTGGTGGACGTGGCAATGCGATGGAACCTGGGCATACGCCCTCAGCCAATGAGAAAGTGTTAGAACGAAATATCGGTAAAAATGAGTTGTTAGATATGGCAAATGCCATGCGTAAATCATACGTTGGAATAACGCAATTGCCTGATGATGAAACTATTAGTACAACAGGGTTAGTCGCTGCGGCTTCGGAAGGAGACAAATTAGCCCTCCAAGTTTTTGAGAGGGTAGGGGAATTGTTAGGTGAGAACCTTTGTCACTTAATTGCAATTCTTGACATTAATCATATTTTAGTAGGAGGAGGACTTTCTGCTTCATTTGATTATATTTTGCCATCGATGAAGGAAAAATTTGCTTTTTGGCTTACAAAATATCATGCTGATGGGTTGAAAATTACAAGGGCAACTTTGGGCAACGATGCAGGACTTTTAGGAGCAGCTTCGTTATGTTTTTAGTAAAAATTTTATAATAATTAACACAAATCTTTTCATAGTAATACGGTTGTATAAAATTGTTTGATAATCAAATTTTTATCATCATCTTTGCACCGTTTTTCTAACCAAAATTCGTTCTTAAAATGGCAGACATTGCAGAAAAAGTAAAGAGCATTATCGTCGAGAAATTGGGCGTTGACGCAGCAGAAGTTACAACAGAGGCTTCATTCACAAATGATTTGGGTGCAGACTCATTGGATACAGTAGAATTAATCATGGAATTTGAAAAGGAATTCAACGTTTCTATTCCAGATGATCAAGCTGAAAATATCCAAACCGTTGGTCAGGCAATTACCTATCTTGAAGAAAACGCTAAGTAATTGAACTTCTTTATGTGCTAATTTGAAAATAAAATAATGGTTCTTTCGGAACGATTTTTTTATTACAGATTAGCACATTTTTATTGACTTTAAGATTAATTTGTTCAAATTTGAAGATTGACTATCATTATAACCGAGAATTTGCTAAAATATGAAAAGTTTTAAAAGAGTCGTTGTAACGGGTATTGGGGCGTTAACACCCATCGGAAATACCGCTCCCGAATTCTGGGAGGGATTGAAAAATGGTGTTAGTGGTTGTGATTATATCACAAAATTTGATGCCGAAAAATTCCGTACTCGTTTTGCCTGTGAGTTAAAAAACTTTGATATTACCCAATTTATACCAGCGAAAGATGCTCGGAGAATGGATCAATTTACGCAGTACGGCGTAGTTGCCTCTGACGAAGCCATCAAAGATTCGGGTCTTGATTTGGAAACAATTGATAAAAATAAAGTAGGCGTAATTTGGGGTTCAGGAATTGGCGGTTTGAAAACCTTTGAAGATGAAGTGCTTTACTTCGGAAAAGGAGATGGAACGCCAAAATTCAATCCTTTCTTCATTCCAAAAATGATTGCGGATTCGGCATCTGGTAATATATCCATTCGTAATGGTTTCCGTGGCGTGAATTATGCAACCGTTTCAGCGTGTTCATCTGCCAATAACGCCATTATTGATGCTTTCAATTATATCCGTTTGGGCAGATTGAATGTTTGCGTAACGGGAGGCTCAGAAGCCGCCGTAACCATTGCCAGCGTGGGTGGATTCACCGCCATGCGAGCAATGTCTGAACGCAACGATGACCCAAAAACTGCCTCACGTCCTTACGATAGAGACCGTGATGGTTTTGTGGTAGGAGAGGGGGCTGGGGCTTTGATTTTGGAAGAATACGAATACGCAAAAGCCCGTGGAGCAAAAATATATTGTGAATTGATTGGAGGAGGTTTTTCTTCGGATGCCTACCACATCACTGCCCCACATCCCGACGGTTTAGGAGCGTTGTTATCCATGAAAGATGCCTTGGACGATGCAGGAATCAAGCCCGAAGAAGTGGATTATATCAATACTCACGGTACTTCAACGGGATTAGGAGACCCTCAAGAATTGAAAGCCATCATTGATTGTTTTGGCGATCATGCCTACAAAATGAATATCAGTTCAACAAAATCCATGACGGGGCATTTGTTGGGTGGTGCGGGTGCGGTTGAGGCAGTTGCTTGTATTTTGGCAATGCAAAATAATTTAGTACCGCCAACCATTAACCACTTTACGAACGACCCCGAAGTGAATAATGCTTTAAATTTGACACTAAACGCAGCCCAACCCCGTGAAATCAACGTTGCTCTGAGTAATGGTTTCGGTTTCGGAGGACACAATGCTACGGTAATTTTTAGAAAAATCTAAATCAATTAATAATTAATAGTTAAAAATTAAAAATTATGAGTAACTCGAAATGAATCCCATTTTAAACGGTTTCTCTTAGAAGTAGTTTTATTGTAGAATCATTCACGATTAAAATTCGTCAAATAATTTTTAATTTTTAATTATTAACTTTTAATTAAAAAATATGCTTTCACCCATTCTTGATTTTTTTACCAGTGACCCTAAGGACAAAAAGCTGAAAAATGCCATCGAACACATTATAGGCGAAAGTCCCTCTAATCTAACCTTGTATCGTTTGGCTTTCATGCACGCTTCGGTGTCGAAAGAAACGGTTTCTAAAAGTTACAGGGAGTCTAACGAACGCCTTGAATTTTTAGGAGATGCAGTCTTAGGAATGATTACGGCAGAATATTTATTCAAGAAATTTCCGTTTAAAGACGAAGGATTTTTAACTGAAATCCGTTCGAGAATGGTGAGTCGTGAGTCCTTAAATGTAGTTGCCCGCAAAATGGGAATTGATAAATTGGTGGAATACGATGGAAATCGTAAGACCGTTCTTACTCGTACATCCATGTACGGCGACGCTTTTGAGGCATTGATGGGAGCGATTTATTTAGATAAAGGTTTTCGGTTTACACGTTCCTTTATCATCAAAAAGATTTTAACGCAACACTTTGATATTGATACGGTTGTATCGAATAATCCTAATTTCAAATCCCTTATTATTGAGTGGGCTCAAAAAGAAGGTAAGCCCATCAGATTTGATATTGTGGAAGAAGGAGCGAAGCACAACAAAGAATTCACCGCAACGAT
>JANXML010000195.1 GCA_025354645.1 Arcicella sp.
TATTACTTGGAATGTTGCTTTCGCACGTGTTGTTGAATTGAAATACTACTTGGAATGTTGCTTTCGCACGTGTTGTTGGTGAAAACACGAAACAACGGCTGGTTACTTCTTTTTTCAGAAAGGAAGACCAACAAAGACGAAACATGATTATATTTTTCTAATTTGGAAGTTAATTATGTTTATTTCTCCTGGAATAGGACTTGGATTGGGAGCGGGACTATTATAACGAATATATTTACCGTCTCTTTCAAAGAAAATATCAACATTGCTGTTCTTTCTATTCAGTTTATCATCAAATCGAAAACCTAAAGGATAAAAATCTATTTTATCTGTATTTTGAGGAATAACAACAGAAAATGAATAGAGTCCGTTTACATCCGTAAGTTTCTGTTCAGAAAAAGTATCAACGCCATAAATCCCTTTTTTTTCAATACCAATAAATAGGAAGTCCCAACTCTCTACAGGCATATTGTTTTCATCAATCACCTTACCTTTAATGATAGTTGGTGTTGATGGCCAGTTTGGGTCTTTTTTACAAGCCCCTAAAACCAAAGGAGGCACAACCCCCAGAGCAATCAAAAATTTTCTTCGTTTCATGAGCATTAATTTTAAAATGTGAAAAATTAGACAAAATGATACAGCCCCAAGCATACGTTGGAGTAAAGAAGAGTCTTAGATAATTGTGGTTGTAATGTTTTTTAAAAAAGGAATTTTAAAAAAGAGACAGGCAAAACAGGGGTCTTGGTGTCGGTGTACTGCGTAGCTACTAAATGTTGAGTAAATGTGAAGAATTGTTTTCAATTAAACAAATATTTTAACAGTTTTTTGAGGAATAATGAGGATGGTATTTACGAAACATTATTTTAAACGATAAAAAAACCTCCCAGATTAAAATCTGAGAGGCTCATTTTAAAACGCTATAAACTCAATACCCAGGATTTTGCTTCAAAGTTACTTGTCCATCTTTTTGGCTATTCAGAATTTCATCGTTCGGAAGTGGGAAATAGTTATTTTTTGACGTGAAGGTTTTTCCTACCAAATATCCACGCTTATTGTAGGTTCTGCCCGCTAAATCTTTACCATCAACTGATTCTTCTTTGGCGTACTTATTGAGGTATTTTTCAGCAATTCCCCAACGGACCAAATCAAAGAAACGGTGTCCTTCCATGGCAAATTCCAAACGATTTTCCATGCGGATTGCATTACGGGCGTAGTCGGCACCTTTGGCTGTAAATGTGCCTGTAGGATACGGATTGACTACATAATTAACACTTGCGTCTTGTACAGAACCACCTTTGGCACGTTTACGAATCAGATTTACATAATCTTCTGAGGCTTGTAAATTCCCTAATTCAGCTTCACATTCAGCTAACCACAGAATTACCGAAGACAATTTCAACAGACGATAATTATTGTTAGTGTTTCTTCTTGACGTTGAATGCGTTGAACTTCCTTCGTCGGCTAAATAATACATCCATTTTTTCCCTACGTAAGGTCCTGAATAGTTTTGATTACGTATCCAATCATAGCCTGGCATGGGTCCCCAATCTAAGAAATTTATGCCTCTACGTCCAACAGTCCAGTCTAAACGAGGGTCAACTGGAACGGTTTTCAAAAGTGTGAATGGCTGATTAGATTTCAAGCCTTGATCGTTTGGTAAATCCATTTGATTGTAAGTATCAGCCGTTCCATCGGGCGAACTTCCAATTAAAGGCAATCCATTATCATCCGTTTTGAAGGCATTTACTAAATTCTGTGAAGGCAAATAAAACCCGCAACAACCTCTACCTGGGGCAGAAGCCGAGTATGGATAATTCAAATTGTCCCCCGCATTTCCGTTATTTCCGTTTGTTCCATCATTTACTGAAAATTCTACCTCAAAAATTGATTCTGAATTATTGTTCGTAATATTTCTATAATTTTCGTGATAATTAGCAACCAATTTTTTACCCGAATTTTTATATACATCTTCCAACAAAGTCTTGGCGGCAGCGTATTTCTTTTGGAAAATTAGTGCTTTTGCCAAGTACGTTTTTGCTGCCCATTGCGATGCTCTTCCTTTCTGTGATTGTACGGCTGGAAGGTTGGCAGCGGCAAAAGTAAAATCAGCTTCAATGTTTGCCCAAATGTCTTTGTCATTCGGAATTTTGGTTGAATTTGGGTCGGATGCCACGTAAGTTTTCTCATCAATATAAGGCACCATATTCCACATTTTCTTTGCTTCAAAATGGAAATGTCCTCTCAAAAATCTTGCTTCTGCAACCACTTGATTCTTCTCAGCATCGGTCATATCTTTTACGTCTGAATTTTGAGAAAGTAAAATGGCTTCGTTGCAACGAGATATTCCGTCATAGGAATGTTGCCATTTTCCTAAGAAATAAGTATTGTCCGAAAGCCAATTGTATTGTTCAATATATTCCTGTTCTGGTTGGTCGCCGATGTCGGTTCCTTTTACTGCATCACCACTTGTAATTCCGCCAAAAACATAGTTTGAAATGGTTGATTGCCGACCTGTATTACCAGCCCCAACGCCATCCATTAATGAGTATGCACCGATTAGGACTGCATTTACGCCATTTTTATTACTTAAAGAAGCCAAAGATGCGGCACCTTGTGGCTTTATATCGAAAAACGAATCTGAACAAGAAAACGTAATTCCGATTAATGCGATAATTAATACTTTTTTCATTTTGTTTGAAATTATTTAAAAATGATTTTTAAGCTCTAAAATGCTGATATTTAATGGGTTACTAAGCTAACACCTAACCCCCAAAACCTAACTCCTATTTAAAATCCTAATCTAAGTCCAACGTTGTAAGATTTTGCCACTGGAAACGCTCCTTCGTCGATACCCATGTGAATATCCTGATTATCGGTTCCTGATGCTCTTAAATTAATGTCTGGGTCTAAACCTTTATACTTCGTGAAGGTGAAAAGGTTTTGTCCTTGAATATAAATTTGAGCTGAACTTAACTTTATTTTCGATAAAATTGAAGAAGGAAAATTATACGTTAATTGTATATTCTTGATACGAGTATATGAACCATCTTCCACAAAATACGTTGAGATTTGCTGACTCGTTCCATCCTGAGAATTTAAGCGGGGCAGTAGAGCATCATCGCCAGGTTTTTTCCAAGAGTTATACAACATATCTTTTGAACGATTGCCTTGAAAAGTATTGAAATCTGTCCAATATTTTAAATAATTGAAAATTTGATTTCCTTGTGAACCTTGAATGAAAACGGTTAAATCAAAGGCTTTATATCCAAAATTTAGGTTAAATCCATACGTAAAATCAGGGTGTGGACTTCCGATAATGGTTTTATCGGCGGCAGTAATGACCCCGTCGCCATTTACATCTCTAAATTTAAAAGTGCCTGCACGAGTGTATGTACCGAATTTTGGAGCGGCAGCTGCTTCTGCATCGTCTTTAATTACACCATCAACAATGTATCCGTAGAAACTTGCAATTGGTAAACCTGCTTTTGTAACTGAAATAGCTGGCAAACGAGTAGAGAAACCAAAAACGGTTGCATTTGGGTCATTGTTAAGTTTCACTACATTGTTTTTGTAAGTACTAAACATTCCACCAATCGAATACCTGAAATCACCAATTTTATCTCTGAAAGTGACATTCAAATCAAGCCCTTTATTGTTTACTTCGCCAATATTTACATAAGGAATTGAGCCCGTTCCTGCTGTTCTTGGAATGGGTACTTGTGTAAGCATATCCGAAGTGGTGCGGTCATAAACGTCCAAAATAACTTCCAGTTTACTTTTTAACAAAGTAAAATCAAGACCAACATTTGTGGAAGTATTGGTTTCCCATTTTCCGTTAGGATTTCCAAATTGCGTTAAATCAAAACCTGTGGCAATTGAATTTCCAGAACCTGAAATATCGTAAGCATTATTGAGTGGGTCGGGTGAATAGAGCGTATAGCCATTATAAACGTTAGGAATTAACTGATTTCCTGTTTTACCCCAGCCAATTCTCACTTTCATATCATCCAAAAAGGTCAACTTTTTCATGAAATCTAATTCTGTCATTCTGAATCCAAGTGAGAAAGCAGGGAAAATACCAATCCCGTTTATCCTCGAAGAGCGGTCACGACGAAGCGTGAAGTCAGCCAAAAAAAAGTCTTTGTAAGAATAATTGAGCTTTCCAAACTGTGAGAATAATGCACTAATCGTGGCTCCACCGCCTGCATTAGCCAGACCAGCGGCTGATCCAAGATTAAGATAACGATAAGAAGGATCGTCAAAGGCATAATTACTACGAGCGGCATTGAAACCAAAAGCGTAGGTATAAACTGACTCCGTTCCAACCAAAAGATTAAAGCTATTTGCTCCAATTGTTTTGTTGTAGTTTAACGTATTGTACCACGTAATTGCTTTATCATAATTATTAAAAACTGTCAAACTGTTAGCACTTCGAGGTTCAGCCGCTTCAATATCACGGTTGAAATATTGCGAAAAGTTGGTATTGTTATATTCAATGCCGAGACTTGATCTAAATTTCAAATCTTTGATTACTGCTAATTCTGCAAAGACATTTCCAAAGATGTGCGTTCCATAAACGATATTATCTTTCTCCCGCCATTGTCTCGCTAATGGATTTGGAGCATTACCAAGATTTGAACCCCTACTTCCAGCAAAACCATTCAAATCTGAACTATTTGTGCCACCCAAGCCAACAGGACCGCCCGTGATGTCGAAAACAGGAATGATTGGTTGAATTCTTATGGCAAACATAATGGGATTACTTTCGTTATTATTACCACTTGGTAAACCCGAAGCTCCGTTGGTTACACCCACTCTTTCATCGTAGGAAACGGTAAAGTTTTCACCAAAAGTTAATTTGCCTCTTGTAAATTCCGTATTAGCACGAACTGAATAACGCTTGTAGCTGGTATATTTCAAAATACCTTCTTGGTTAAAATAACTGCCTGAAATGGCATATTTGCCCGTTTTTGTACCACCCGTTGCTCCTAACTGAAAGTTGGAAATCTTGGCAGGTCCAAAAATTACGTGTTGCCAATCCGTTCCTTCTTTGTTGGCTTGAGTAATATTAAAAGCTGTCACGCCCAATTTTGGGTCAGCAATATCATTCGTATAAGTATAATTGGCTGGAAGCGAGCCGTAGATATTTGGATAAATATAATCCGAAACGGTTTGTTCGCCCGTTGGAGAAAATTTATATTGTGCCGATGGCGAAGTACCAGCCGTTTTGCCCGCTCCAATTTCAGATTCGTAATAAAACTGTCCTAATTCTTTGGTATTCAACAAATCTAACGTTTTGCCTACTTGCTGCGTACCTGTATAAGCATCAAAAGTAATTTTTGCTTCGCCAGTTCCGCCTCTTTTTGTCGTGATAATAACCACACCATTGGCAGCCCTTGCACCATAAATTGAAGCCGCCGAAGCATCTTTCAACACCTGCATTGATTCAATGTCGTTCGGATTTATTTGGTTTAAGGTTCCTTGTGTTGGCACGCCATCAATCACATAAAGTGGGCTATTGTTGTTGATTGAGCCAAATCCACGAATACGTACCATTGTTCCACCACCAGGCGAATTGTCATTTCCGACTGTTACTCCTGCGGCACGACCTTGCAACATTTGCGTTACGCTGGCGGCTGGCAAAGCGGTCAATTCTTTGGCACCTACCACCGTCACTGCACCCGTGATGTCTTTTTTGCGTTGAGTGCCATAGCCCGTTACAACCACCTCAGAAAGAGCCTTTGCATCTTGGGCTAAGGAAATATTGATAACGGATTGATTTCCCACCACAACTTCTTTGGCGGTATAGCCAAGCGATGAAAAAATAAGCGTTGCATCGGAAGAGGCATCTAAGGTGTAAGTACCTTCTGCATTGGCAGTTACACCTCGGTTTGTCCCTTTCACTTGAACAGTTGCTCCTGGAAGAGCAGTGCTGTTTTCACCGTCAGTAATTTTACCCGATACTTTCTTCTGGGAGAAAGCGGTTGCTGAGCAAACCAAGAAAAAAAGTAGGATAAAATACTTCCTGATGGGAATTGAGTAAAAATTTTTCATTGGAGAATTAAGATAAAGGGTTAATTTTGATTAAATAATTGTACGCTAAAAAAATGCGAATTAACGGTTAAAACGATTAAAATAGTGGTTCGTAAACATTTAAAATCTCACCGTCAGAAGGATGAGTAATCAAAGAATTATCCTGTAATCAAAGAAAAAAAGTCAATTTTAATGGTTATTTTTTTATAAATATAAACAAACAGAACTGAGAAATTAAGATTGTTTGAATTATTTAATCGTTTTATAATTTTGAAAGTATTTTCAAGAATAGCATTGCTCTATACGATGCCATTATTTGGCAAACGTTTGAAATGTTTATATCAAATCCATCAGTGTTTTCTGTTCCAAAACGATCAAATTTGCGTCTCGCCATTGCTCCATAACGTTACGAAGTGAGCAAGATTCTTCATCAACGCAATCATCGCATTTTCCGTAAAAATGTAGCGATACGCACAGTGTTGGGGCAATTGGTCCATCCACAATGCGGATAATTTTGGCAAACGTTACTTGTTCGGGTGGAATTCTTAAGTAATATCCTCCTCCTTTTCCCTTTTGACTTTGCAGAATTCCGTGATTCCTTAATTCAAGAAGAATAGCTTCTAAAAATTTTTTAGGAATGTTTTCAGATTCAGCAATATTTGAAATTAATAATGGTCCTTTCTCATACTCACGAGCCAAAACTTTCAAGGCTTTCAATGCGTACTTTGCTTTTTTAGAAATCATGTTTTATTTAGTTGTAAGTTTACCGTTACTTAAAATTATATCGAAACGGTTTAACATAAGTAAAACGGTTACCCTATTTAGCTCATAGACAAAATTACACATATTTCTGAATACTTGATTAACTCAATACTATTTTGATAACGAATATGTTTTGGTTATTTTTCAACATAAATTAAAAATTATTCTTTAAAAAATTACAAAAGATGTCCATGAATTTTGATTTCATTGTTGTTGGAGCGGGCTATGCGGGATTAACTGCCACTCGTCAATTATTAAAAGCGGGTAAATCCGTGAAATTACTCGAAGCACGTGAAAGAGTGGGAGGTCGGGTGCATACCCAGCAATTCGATGGATTTTATTTGGATATGGGTGGCACGTGGGTTGGACCCACGCAAGACAAAATCTACGAATTAATTCGTGAATTTGGCTTGTCAACTTTCCCAACCTACGATGAAGGGAAAAGCACTTTGGTGATGAACGGGAAGACTAAAAATTATAAGGGATTAATTCCTCCTTTGCCCATTCCATCATTGTTGAGTTTGGACGGGGCAATCAAAAAAATAACTAAATTATCGAAGACCGTTAACCTTCAAAGTCCATGGGAAACGCCCGATGCAAAGAAGTGGGATTCAATGACTTTGCAGACTTGGATGGACAAACAAATGTCTTTTGATACGGCAAAAAACCTCTTCAAAATAGCTTCTGAGGCGATTTGGGCAACTCATCCCAATGAAGTTTCTATGCTTCATGCCCTATTTTATACAAAATCTTGTACGGATTTTGATACCTTAATGAATGTAAAAAATGGAGCCCAAGAAGAACGAATTTTGGGTGGAGCCATGTCAGTTGCTTTGAAAATGGCAGAAGGTTTTCCCTCAACTACCATTCAATTTAATGCTCCCGTGAAGGCAATTGTGCAAGATGCAGACAGTGTGGAAGTTATCGGAAAAGATTTTAGCTATACCTGTAAAAAAGTTATCGTTGCCATCCCTCCTACTTTGGCTGGACGGATTGATTATCAGCCACTTTTATCAGCCAATCGGGACCAATTGATGCAAAGAATACCGATGGGAACGGTCTGGAAATGTTATGCGGTTTATGACCGACCATTTTGGCGAGATAAAGGTTTGAATGGCTTAGCGGCTTCCAATGAAGGATACGTTTCTGTAACTTTTGATAATTCCCCAAAGGACGGTTCAAAGGGAATTATGATGGGATTTGTATTGGCAAATCAGGCAAAAGATTTTTCCTTATTATCCGAAGATGAAAGAAAAAAAGCTGTTTTGAATCAATTTGAAGGGTTTTTTGGAAAAGAAGCAAGCTCGCCAACTTTTTACATTGATAAATCGTGGGCGGAAGAAGAATACACTCGTGGGTGCTATGCGGGCGTGATGCCAACGGGTGCGTGGACGAGTTTAGGGAAACATCTGCGTGAACCAATTGGCAATATTCATTGGGCTGGTACGGAAACCTCGGACGTTTGGAATGGATATATTGATGGGGCGGTGCGGTCTGGGGAAAGGGTGGCTTTGGAGGTTTTGGGGGCGAATTAGATGCAAAAAATTAAATAATTTTAAAATGTATTAATTTGCAATGCTCAACGCTCAATGTTCAAGTAAAAACTTGCAGTTTACTCCTTTTTACTTGAACATTGTACATTGCGTGTTGAAAATTATCAATTAAAAATTTAAAAATGCCTATCTACTTCCCACCAATACCTCCATTCCTTCAATATTTATCACCTTCGTTTCATTACCAATTGTTACTCTAAAATTCTCAAAACTTAAAGGTTCAATGGAGTCATAAATATCTGAAATTGTTGTTTGAGTTTTATCGAACTGATTATCAATTAGAGCATATTTTCCATTTTTAAAACGGACTAAACTGATGCCTTTTGTGAGTGCAAGAGCATCTGTAACATCTTTTAATTCTTCCGATTCTTTTCCTAAAATATCAACAAAAAACCAGTTATTCTTTTTTACCAATACTTTTCCATCGTTGAAGTTTTCAGCGTGTGAATATTGACATTGTACAATTTCTTCTCCGCAGATATTTACGAATCCAAAACCTATTTTATCCTTTTTTACTCTTGAAAATCCTTGTTTATATTTTTCAACCATAGCGTATTTTTCAGCATTTTCGAGTGGTTGAGTCATAATATCTCTGCCTTCTGAATCCTTCACACGTATAAAAGTTTCCTCACATTTATCCACTAAACAGGTGGCACTATTAACCAAAGAAAAACGTCCACGAAGGTCATTCAGTTGCTCTAATTGGAAAACATTTCTGATACCATCGTACTCTAAAATATTAATTTTTTTCTTCAATTGTGCCGACATTCCATTCACATATTCCTGATAATTAATTAATTCTGGATTAGCGAAAAATTGCTTGAAATGATTTAAAAGCGAATCTTTGTTGTAAAATGGTGTTGGTTTCGCCAAAGTAGCCATCATGATTTTCTGCGTTTTCTCAACATTGAAAAACTTGCGAACTTGACTTTTAAAAACACTTGAAGAATCTTTGCTCGAAGCAAAAGAGGTGAAATGGAAAGCAAATAGTAAACACACTATTGCTAAACGAGAAGTAAATAATTTCATGGGTATTGTAAGGATTGGTTAGGTATTTAATGCGTCACACTAAATTAAAAATAGTTAACAATTCCTCATGGGCGGATTAAAATCTTGGTGTTAAAGATTTTACAGAGAATTTATTTTTATAAATCTACGAAAAATTATATTTATATTTTTACATTTTTATACTTACGAAGAAACTTACAAATAAGTGTAAATAAAGTACCTTGAATAATTTTTAGAAACTCAGAGGGTCAAGATTTTTGAAGTGTCCGTTCAACTTTATTCTTTCTTTTGTTTTTTCAACTTCGTGCAAAATCGGAATAATTCTTTCTAAATGTTGAATTAAAAAACCTTGTCTCTCAGCTTCGGTTGGCATTTTTAAGAGATTATATTCTTGCTCTTGTGATAAACCAATTTTGTGAGCAATTTGGAAAGAATAAGGTTGTGGTTTTTGTGGGTCAAAGGTGTTTTCTTCGTCCAAATATTCATAAAGTGTTGTAACTCTTTGTGTTAATCCAATCATTACGGAGGGACTAATTTCTGGTTCGGGTAATAATTCCACTACGCCACCCGAATACAATTTCATTTCCACAGGATTTTGAAAATCTATAATCCTGAACGCTCTTATGCCTTGTGTACGCACATCCATGCGACCATCTTCATATTTTTTAGAGAGTTTGGTAATTCTTACTTCTGTCCCAAACCCTGGCATTCTACCGTCCAAAAAAACGGGAACGCCAAAGGTTTTCCCCTCATCCAGACACTCATTAATCAAATCACGATATCGTTGCTCAAAGATGTGCAAATTAAGGTCTTCCAAGGGGAAAGCGACTAAATTTAGGGGAAATAATGGAAGGAATTTTTGCATTGAGTTTTTGAATGATTTTGGGGTATAAAATTACGAGATTTTGTTTTAATATTTCCGCAAAGTCGCAAAGACGTAAAATTATTTGTCTTAAAATTACCATTCATTAGCTAACTTAACGCAGGCTGAGTTTGAAACACTACCAGCGTTCTCAAACTGTTTTACTTCAAATAAACCGTCTTCCCACTTTTCGCCGATTCTTTGGCTGCCGATAAAATTTCTACCACAATTTCATTTATTGGTAATGACGAAAGGTCTTTTTCAGGATTGATTTTACCAGTAACAACTGCTGCTAAATAAGCAAAAACATTAGAGCGTTCGTGAGGAAGAGGTAATAAATCTATTAACGTTTCTTTGCCAAATCTGTCACCAACAATGTGTTTCATTTTATTAGCTGAATTCGCAATCAGAATTCCTTTCGTTCCATAAATTTCTGTATCTTTTCTGTCAAAGGACCAATTCCAAGAGGCTTGAATGATGGCTTGACAAGTTGGGTAAGTCAAAATTATACTGGCTTCATCGTCCACTTTTGGATATATTTCTGGTTTTAATTGTTGCGTAATGGCGGTGACAGAAATTGGTTTTTGTCCATCCATGAGCCAAGTCATAATATTGGCACCATAACACCCAAAATCAACCAAAGCACCTCCCCCATTTTGAATTGGGTCAGTTAACCAATCCGTAAATTCTGGTTTACAGCCAATTTCAATCGGTCCACGATGTCCGTCCATAATAACTACTTTCCGAATTATACCTAAACTTTTCTCATTTTTCACCATCTCCCAAGCCTTTGCGTGCGAGGCATACCAAGTTGTTTCAAAATTGGTTAATAATTGAATATTATGTTTTTTCACTAATGCCCTCATCTGATTCAAATGATCATTATTGACGGCTAAGGGCTTTTCAACCATCACATGAATGCCTTTGGAAGCACAAGTTTTCACCACTTCCAAATGCTCAAAAATTGAATTAAAAGCACAAACAGCCTCTGGTTTAGTCTTGGCAATAAGTTCATCCAACGTGGCAAACCAAAGTGATTCGGGCAAATTGTGTTCTTTTAATAACCGCATGGCTAAGACTTTATTAGGTTCGGCAAAACCCACAATTTCAACATCTTCTTGTTTGCCAATTGCTCCAAAAACTTGCCCTACGTGAGCGTGAGTCATGCCAGCAATGCCCACACGGACGGGTTTTGCTTGGGTAATGAATGAAATGAAAATAAGGAAAATGATGAGATTTTTCATAGTTGATGCGTTTTTGTTTGAGTTGAATATTTCTATGATTTAAAGGCTTTTTTTTGCATAATTTACTGATGATTCAATACATCATTGTGGTTCTTATACGCAAATTGTCTGTGAAGACACAGACAACAACTCGCAGATTTTCATAGTTGATGCGTTTCTGTTTTGGGTTGAATGTTTTTATAATTTAAAGATTTTTTTTTTTAATAACTTACTGTCTGTAATATACAGATTATTAAGGATTGAACAAAGAAATTCATCAGAGCGTTATCAACCTACATATATTTTAAAGATAGTATAAATCAACCCTTTACATCTGTTAATTTTGTACAAATAAAAATGCTTATACAATGCCCAAGGCTATTCGCCAACGGCTAAAAGCTATAAAATATGATTACTGTTAGAGAAAGACCAATTACGAGTTGGTTGCCCATTACTAAAAAAGAAGTTGAACAGCGGGGCTGGGAACAATTGGATGTCATCTTGATTTCGGGAGATGCTTACGTGGATCATCCTTCGTTTGGAACGGCTGTAATTGGACGAATCATTGAAAGTGAAGGTTTTAGGGTCGGAATTATTCCTCAACCCAACTGGCGTGACGACTTGCGTGATTTCAAGAAAATGGGCAAACCAAAATACTTTTTCGGCGTAACGGCGGGTTGCATGGATTCGATGGTAAATCATTACACTGCCAATAAAAGATTGCGTTCAAACGATAGTTATACGCCAGGTGGTGAAGCGGGTTTCAGACCAGATTATGCCTCAACGGTTTATACCAAAATATTAAAAGATATTTACCCCGATGTTCCCGTTCTTTTGGGTGGAATTGAGGCTTCATTACGCCGTGTGACACATTATGATTATTGGAAAGACCAATTAATGCCCACCATTTTAGAAGATTCAGGAGCGGATATGCTCGTGTATGGCATGGGCGAACAACCTTTGCGAGACATTTTGAGATTGGTAAAAAGTGGCGTGCCTTTGAATGAAATTAGGGACATAAAACAAATTGCGTATATTGACGAAAAGCCCGTTCCTGCTCACGAAAATTGGGAAACCGTTGAGTTGGCAAGTCACGATGTTTGCTTGCAGGATAAAATGAAATATGCCGCCAATTTCAAGATTGTGGAGGTGGAATCTAATAAATGGCAAGCCAACAGAATTTTGCAAAAAGTAGGTGATAAAACGTTGGTAATTAATCCGCCATTCAAAACGATGGATGAGGAGGAAATGGATAAATCATTTGATTTGCCTTACACTCGTTTACCCCACCCAAAATACAAAAATCGTGGACCGATTCCTGCCTACGAAATGATTAAGTTTTCGGTCAATATGCACCGAGGTTGTTTTGGTGGGTGCAGTTTCTGTACGATTTCGGCTCACCAAGGAAAATTTGTGGCTTCTCGTTCCGAAGAGTCAATCATGAAGGAAGTAAAACAAATTACGGAACATCCTGAATTTAAGGGATA
>JANXML010000362.1 GCA_025354645.1 Arcicella sp.
TGATATTTTGAGAGAAGGTTTTAGCAATGGCAACCAAAAGTTTATAAAAATTTGGGATGAATTTTTGAATACGTTTACTCGGTGGATTCAAATACAACTCTCTCATTATCAATACTTAATAAAAATCATCGGGTAGAGTACGGTTAAAGGTAAACGGTTCACGGTTTTCGTTCATATTTCAAAGGTAGTGGACAAATATTTTATGATAAAATGAAAATGAGTTTATTTACTTTTTAACTTTTACCGTTCACCGTGTCCCGTTTACCGAAAATTACCTTTCACCTTTAACCGTGTACCGAAAATATATGCCAAATTTATCATACCGAAGCAAAGAAAAAGAACTAATCGACGACCTTGAATTAGATAATGATTCCCTCCGTCAGAATTTAGAAGAATTGGCGATAATCAATAAATATTTGGGTGGTAATCAAGTGACTTTGAGCGGATTGTCTAAGTTGATGTTCGATGTTCGGGATTCTATGTTCGGGGTTCGATTTTCGATGTTCGATTTTCGGGATTCGATTTTCGAGGTTCGATTTTCGATGTTCGATTCCAAAAAAAGAGACAACAAAAATTTCTTTGACCCTCAAATAGACACAGAAAACCAAACATCAAAAACCAAGCATCGAAAACCAAACATCGAACATCGAAATTGCCGACCTCGGCTGTGGTGGTGGTGATATGCTGATGGTAATGGCAGATTGGGCGAAAAAGAAGGGAATTAATGCCCAATTTATTGGAATTGACGCTAATGATTTTATGATTGATTTTAGCACAAAAAGAACTGCTAATTATCCCAATATCAGTTATTTACACCAAAATATTTACTCGGATGAATTCAAGGAAAAATCTTTTGATATTGTTACCATGACGCTTTTTTGTCACCATTTTTCGGATGAAAGTCTTATCCAGCTTCTTCAACAACTCAAAAAACAAACTCGCATCGGGATTGTTATTAATGATATTCACCGCCACTGGTTTGCCTATCATTCCATCGCTTGGATTACGAAATTATTTCTGAAATCTTATCTGGTAAAAAATGACGCAAAACTCTCCGTTTGGCGAGCTTTTGTTAGGGAAGATTTAGAGAAAATTATTCAACAAGCGGGTTTTTCTGATTATTCAATTCGTTGGAAATGGGCATTCCGTTGGGAGGTAGTGTTGTATGTGTAATACGGACAGCCTTGTCCGTTATTTTAAATCACTCACATGGACAAGGCTGTCCGTGCTACAAATATGAAAATTATACTTTGGTATCGCAACGATTTGCGTATTCACGACCACGAAGCATTGTTCAAGGCTTCTGAAAAGACCTCTGAGGTTGTTCCTGTCTATATTTTTGACCCACGAATTTTCCGAGAAGATGATTTAGGATTTGCCAAAACTGGTGAAATAAGAAATCAGTTTTTGATTGAATCAGTAAAAAATCTTCGAGAGAATTTACAAAAAATAGGTTCAAATCTTATTATCAGAACGGGATTTCCCGAGGATATTTTACCGCAATTAGCCAAAGAAATTGAAGTCGAAGAACTTTATACTTCCGAAGAAATTACGTCGGAAGAAAATGAAGTTGATTCGTTGGTGGAAGAACGTCTAAAAGCCGAAGGGAAAAAGATTAAATTCTTTTGGGAAGCCACGCTTTTTCACGTGGATGATTTGCCGATGGATATTGAAAATTTGCCCGATGTTTTCTCTGGTTTTAGAAACAAAACGGAAAAATTTTCTAAGGTTAGAAAGACTTTCGATGTTCCTAAAAACCTGATTTTTAAGGAGTTAATTGATGTAGGACAGGTTTCTAACCTGTCAGTGGACGAAACAACAGGTTGGAAACCTGTTGTACTTAAATTCAAAGGTGGAGAAACCGAAGCAATCAATCGTTTGAATGATTATTTCTGGACGAAGGATTTATTGAAAGTCTATAAAGAAACCCGCAACGGAATGTTGGGGCTTGATTATTCCTCAAAATTCTCTCCGTGGCTCGCCAATGGCTGTATTTCGCCACGGTTTATTTACGAAGAAATCAAGAAATATGAAGCTGAACGTGTTGCCAATGAATCAACGTATTGGTTAATTTTTGAACTGATTTGGCGTGATTATTTCAGATTTGTGTGTATGAAATTTGGAAATAAGGTTTTCCACAAAAAGGGAATTATGAACAAACCAATCGTATGGAAAACAAATCGCAATATTTTTGAAAAATGGCGTTTGGGCGAAACTGGAGTGCCTTTGATTGATGCCAACATGAAGGAATTATTGGAAACGGGCTATATGTCAAACCGTGGAAGACAGAACGTGGCGAGTTTTTTAGTAAAAGATTTGCAGATAGATTGGCGTTGGGGTGCAGCATGGTTCGAGAGTCAATTGATTGATTATGATGTATGCTCGAATTGGGGAAATTGGCTTTATGGAGCGGGCGTTGGGAATGATCCACGAGACAATCGTTATTTTAATATTTTGAAACAAGCTACCAATTATGATTCAAAAGGAGAATACGTAAAGCACTGGTTACCAGAGCTTTCGGATGTGCCAGCGGAGAAAGTTCATTCGGTTGGATTGTTGAATAATGACGAGCAAAAACGTTTTGGTGTACGTTTGGGCGTTGATTATCCCAATCCAATTGTGGATGTGAAGAAATGGAATAGAGGGTAAAATATCTAACCCCTAATCGCTACGAATGAGGTATTCATTCCTACATCGAAAAATAACCGTTACCCACTAAAAACCAAATATTCACCACAGAATTAATTAGTATTTCAAAAAAATATCTACATTTGGCTGATAATTTGATAATTTGAGGATGTGATAATTTGAAAATGAAGCAATTGAAGTCTCTTTTCATGTAATTATTCTCAAATTTTAAGTTGTCCAAATTAAATAATCTTCAAATTACCAAATTTTCAAATTAAAAAAATTATGTCAAAAGGACTCATTGTTGGATTAGTTATCGCAGCCTTAGTAGTATTCTGGGGTATTGGTGTTAGAAATGGTATGGCTACTGGAAACCAGGAAGTTGCGGCTTCTTGGGCTAATGTTGAAACAGCTTATCAGCGTCGTGCGGATTTGATTCCGAATTTGGTAAAAACCGTTCAAGGAGTAGCAAATTTCGAGAAAAGCACCATTACAGATGTAATTGCTGCCCGTGCAAGTGCCACCCAAGTTAAGTTGGATGCCACAGATTTAAGTGAAGCAAATATCGCCAAATATCAAGCAGCACAGAGTCAATTGAGTGGTTCATTATCTCGTTTGATGGCAGTTGCTGAGAATTATCCACAATTAAAAGCAACTCAAAATTTTTCGGAATTGCAATCGCAATTAGAAGGTACTGAAAACCGCATTAAAGAAGAAAGAGACCGCTTTAATGGAACCGTAAAAGGATTTAACAATAAAGTAGTAACTTTTCCTAACAGTCTGATTGCCAGCTTCTCAGGATTTGCAGCAAAACCATTTTTCCAAGCAGATGCAGGTGCCTCAAAAGCTCCAACGGTTGATTTTGGTGGTGCAAAATAGTTTTCGGTTCACGGTAAAATTACGGTTCACGGCAAACGGTTCACGGTGAATTCTTACCATGAACCGTTTGCCATTAGCCGTTCTCCGTTTCCCCTTTTCACCGTTTATCGAAAACACCATGCCCCAAAACTTCTTTTCTGATTCTCAAAAAGCCGATATTGTTAAGGCAATTCAAGCGGCTGAACGCAACAGTTCGGGCGAAATACGTGTGCATATCGAAAAAATATGCCCTGCCGAAAACGTCCTCGACCGTGCCGCCGAAGTTTTTATTGAACTTGGAATGAGTAATACTGCACAATTGAATGGCGTACTTTTTTACCTTTCCATTGATGACAGAAAATTTGCCGTTTTGGGTGATAAAGGTATTGATAAAGTTGTTCCCGCAGATTTTTGGGAATCAACAAAAACGCTCCTAAAAACGCACTTTTCACAAGGACTTTTTGCCGAAGGTTTAGTCAAAGGCATTCACTCGGCAGGCGAACAATTAAAATATTTTTTTCCGTATCAATCAGATGATATTAATGAACTACCCGATGATATTTCATTTGGATAAAATACTGTAGCACGAAATGGCAATTCGTGAATCGGACTCCAGCACTGGGTGCAATCCCATGTTACATTACTATCAACGCAGTATCAAGAACTTAGAACCAGAACACATGGCTAATAAGCTATTTTCATACATATTAATTACTGCATTATGTTTACTGACGACTGCCCACTCATTCGCACAGGACATTCCAGCAAAGCCAAATCCTCCAAGATTAGTTAATGATTTTGTGATGAAATTATCGTCCTCGGAATTGCAATCTTTAGAGCAAAAACTTCGTGGATATGCCGATAGCACTTCTACGCAAATTGCCATCGTGATTGTGAAATCTACGGGCGATTCTGATCCTTACGATTATGCCATGAAAATTGCGAAAGATTGGGGTGTTGGACAAAAAGATAAAAATAATGGTTTGGTATTGTTGTGGGCGACTGATACCCGCAAGCTCCGAATCGTAACGGGTCGAGGCATGGAAGCAACCATTACTGATGCCATTTCTAAAAGAATAATCAATACCATTTTAAAGCCCTATTTTCAGGCAGGGCAGTTTTATCAAGGTTTAGATGAAGCCACTTCCGAAATTATGAAACGGGCTTCTGGAGAATTTGAGGCTGAACCCACGCAAGATGGTGGCTCAGTTATTCCACTTTTGGTCATTATTTTGGCAGTAATTATTGTTCTATACATCATTGGCAGGAACAGCAAAGGAGGCGGACGCAACGGTGGACGTGGATTCATGGGCGGAAGCGGTTGGGGTGGTCCAATCATCTTCTCATCGGGCGGTTCATCTGGTTGGGGTGGTGGAAACTCTGGCGGTGGTGGCGGAGGTGGTTTCGACTTCGGCGGTTTTGGTGGTGGAGATTTTGGTGGCGGTGGTGCTGGGGGGGATTATTGATTTATTGATTTTATAGAATTGAGGATAGTTTTCTTTTGAGGGCTATCCTTTTTTATTTATTAGCTTTATCTCAAAAAATCTAACTATTATTTTGTAATGTAATATTACATTTTCATATTTGCAAAACTAAATACCGATAATATAACCATGATAAAACAATTAGAAAAAATGAAGCAAATGGTCATAACAATGATTGAACTTGCTAAAAAACAACCTGATGAAGAGGAACAAATTGATAGCCTTCTTGACCTCTTGAACCAAATCAATGAACAAATTAAAAAAGTTAATCAACAATCATAAATAGAGTAATTTTTGCTCGTAACAATAAAATGGAAAACATTAAATTCAACGATTATTTGGCACTAATGACAAATGCCAGTTCTGAAAAAGAAAAAACTGTAATCAATACCCAATTTGAAGAATACTTTAATACCCTCAAAAAAGAAGATATTTCATCTTTATTGGCTTCCAAAGAACAGGAATTGAGAACGGAATTAGCATTACTGAAACAACAAGCCAATACAACCATCATACACAATGGCAATGAATATCCTCTTTCTGACTGGATAACGATTAAGAATTATTGTACGCTTCACCACCTAAAAGAATCTACGGTTTCAAACCGCATTAGGCGTGGAGCATTGCCTTCGAATGCCTATCTTGAACTCCCTCACCTCAATAATCTGAAACTTATTCAGAAAAATTATGTGTGGGGTTAAAGGATTTGATGATTTTGGGTATTTGTTTTTCTTTTGATAGAAGATTAATCAAGTTCAAATTCAACCATAACACCATTTTGCAAGAGTGAATACTTGAAATCATCCATCGTTTTTTCAGTCCAATTTTCGTCAAAACTATCAACTTGTAAAGAAGAACAATAAAATCTCTTTTTATAATTTTCAAGATAGTTACTTTTGAAAACAAGAAAAATCCAAGCTGGTAAAAATGATGATTCATCTATTTTTACCATTGCAATAGCTTCTATTTGAAAGACCTCAAAATTCCGAAATGGGAAATACGGGTTTATCATTATCAGTTCATTTTTTACCAAAACAGGAATATTATTCAAATATGCTATGAAGAAATATCCAACAATGAAATAAGTAAGAATACACATCCAAAAATTATACTTATAACTAAGTAAATCCGTAAATACGAATGGAATAAAAAAAGATAACATCATGGCTATCAGAACAAACCATGATGTTATCGGACTATAATAAATTTCACATTCTTCAAGTGTGTACCCTTTTTCAAGAAGTATCTTATCAACTTTTTTAGTTTTTAATTTTAATGAAAAACCTGTTATAAACATTTGATTATCAATATTTTGCAACATCAAAACCACTCCCCCCTCATCTCCACCGTCACATTATCCTCACTCAAAAGCCGTTTCATCAAGGATTCCACTTTTACTAATTCGTATTCATAAAAATAGCGTAACGTATGGATTTTGCCTTGATAGAAATTTGCATCATCGCCCGATGCCCCTGCCTGCAAAGCCTCCGTTGCCTTGATGCCCTGCACGAGCCATTGCCAAGCAATGGTAACGTTGCCGAATAATTCTAAGTATAGGGTCGCATCCGACAAGAATATTTCTAAATCTTTGCCTGCCAAACTCAATAAATGTTTCGTTACAGTATCGGTTTTGCCGAGATATTTCATCAGCGTTGCGGCATGGGGTTTCAAGGTTTCGTGTTGATTGGCTTGCTCAATGGTCTTCATGATTTCGGCTACTAAAAGCGTCAAACTTTTGCCATTTTTCAAGATGATTTTTCTGCCCAATAAATCCAAACCGTGAATCGCCGTTGTACCTTCGTGGATGGGGTGAATACGTGCCTCACGATAGAACTGTTCTACGGGAAAATCGGTCGTATAACCCGCTCCGCCTAATATTTGGACAGCGGCGGAAGTAGTCAAACAGCACATTTCCGAAGGATAAGTTTTGGCAATGGGCGTGAGTAAATCTAATAATAAATCATAATTTTCTTTCTCTTCGCCTTCCGTAACGTGTGCCAAATCCGACAGCATCGAACAATGCACCAAAAGCGATAAAGAACCCTCTACCACAGCTTTTTGGAACAATAACATCCGCTTCACATCGGCATGGCGGATAATCTGAACTTGGGGTTTAGTAATGTCTTTATCCGAAATCACCCGCCCTTGTGGACGTTCTTTTGCGTATTCAAGCGAGGCATAAAAAGCGGCTGTCCCGATGGCGGCGGCGTTCATGCCCACGCCAATTCGTGCCTCATTCATCATCTGAAACATATACGAAAGCCCTTTGTGGGGTTCGCCGACCAAATACCCAAAAGTATTATCATTCGAGCCAACCATCAAATGAGCAATCGGAGCTCCTTTGTAACCCATTTTGTGATAAACCCCTGCGGTGATAACGTCGTTGTTCGTTAGTCGATGTTCGATGTTTGTTGTTCGATGTTCGGTTTTCGGTGTTCGATATTCGGATAGTAATCCACTCTCCCTGTCTCCTATATCCTCCAATCTTTTCTGTGGAACAACGAAAAGGGAAATTCCTTTTGCTCCCGCTGGACCGCCTTTTATTTTGGCGAGCATTAGGTGGATTACGTTATCGCAACCATCATGGTCGCCAGCGGAAATGTATATTTTTTGACCTTTTATCTTGTAAATATTCTCATTTTCAGTAGGTTCTGCCGTTGTTGTAATGTCTGAAAGCGAACTTCCTGCATCGGGTTCGGTGAGTGCCATTGTGCCTTGCCACTCGCCCGTGTACATTTTGGGCGTGAAAGTATTTTTCAATTCCTCCGATCCAAAACTCCGAATCAAATTGGCTGCCCCCGAAGTTAAAAATGGAAAAACCGAAGAAGAATAATTGGCAGCCTGAAAAATAAAAGCCGCCGCACCCAACACCGTAGAAGGAATTTGCTGACCGCCTTCGTCATAGCTGAACCCTGCATTTATCCAGCCGTCTTCTCCAAATTTTTTCAAAATCGGAAACATTCCTTCGTGGATTTTTATTTTACCATCCACCAATTGCGGTTCTTTTCTGTCCATCTCGGTCAAGAGTGGTTTCAAATACTTTTCAGCAATTTGTTCCGCCGAATCCAAGACCATATCAAAAGTCTCACGAGCGTGGTCTTGGTAGTATTCGTATTGCGTAAGTGATTGAGCATCAAATACTTCGTATAGTAAAAATTGAAGATTTCTTTTTGAATAAAATTGAGTTGCCATGTGTTGTAAACCGATACTTACGCATCGAATGAAAAGTTTTATTTATATTTAGACCGATGCAGAA
Source organism: Arcicella sp. (assembly GCA_025354645.1). Taxonomy (GTDB): domain Bacteria; phylum Bacteroidota; class Bacteroidia; order Cytophagales; family Spirosomataceae; genus Arcicella. Next base: position 8,227 of record JANXML010000362.1, read on the forward strand.
GCATCAGATTACAGTCTGTAACCTCTTAAAAATTCCTCAATTCCCATGCGTTTCTTTCCTTCCAACTGCAATTCTTCAACCGCCAAAATCCCATCAGTGCATTGGAAATGAAGATATTTTTTGCCGTCGGTAGTATATATCCCAGCCGTTGTCTGACTATGCGTCCCAGTGTTCTCCACAGACGACGTGGACGAAGTCGTCTGTGGAGAACACTGGGACGCATAGTCAGACAACGGCTGGGATATATACTACCG
>JANXML010000265.1 GCA_025354645.1 Arcicella sp.
CAATTGGACTCCGTTCTCAGAATGGCACTTCGAGAATGGAAGAACAATTGGACTTCGTTCTTGGAATGGCACTTCGAGAATGGAAGAACAATTAGACTCCGTTCTCAGAATGGCACTTCGAGAATGGAAGAACAATTGGACCCCGTTCTCGGAATGGCACTTCGAGAATGGAAGAACAATTGGACTCCGTTCTCGAAGTGCCACTTCGAGCTACAGTACATTACCCATTCTTCACACTACTCACAAACGCCTTAATATCCCCCTCCAAATCCTGTGAAGTTCCCAAGAGTTTAATAAAAGCACTACCAATAATTGCTCCTGCTGCTTGTGAGGAGGCTTTTTTGAACGTTTCATTATCCGAAATTCCGAAACCAATCAATCTTGGATTTCTTAGATTCATGGCATTTACTCGCTCAAAATAAACTTCTTGGTCGGTGGAAATACCTGTTTTTGCCCCTGTCGTACTGGCAGAAGAAACCATGTAAATAAAACCGTCAGAGATGGTATCAATATGTCGGATTCTACTTTCTGTGGTTTGTGGCGTGATTAAAAAAGTGTTCAAAATTCCGTATCTATCGAAAATTGCCTTGTATTCCTCTTCATACACACTGATGGGCATATCGGGCAAAATCAGTCCATCTACGCCAACTTCTTGGCATTTTTGGCAGAAATTTTCAACCCCAAATTGTAACACAGGATTGATATAACCCATCAACAAAATCGGGACGGTGATACCTGCCTCACGGATTCCTGCGAGTTGTTCAAAAAGTAATTTTACGGACATACCCGCATCCAATGCCACTTGGTTGGAATGTTGAATGGTTTCGCCATCTGCCACAGGGTCAGAATAAGGCATTCCGATTTCTACTAAATCCGCTCCACCGTCTTGTAAAGCCCTCAAAATGAGCGTAGTATCGTTGAGCTTGGGAAATCCTGCTGTGAAATAAACGTTGAGGATATTGTTGTTTTTCTCTTGGAAAAGTTGTTGGATTCTGTTCATTTTTATCTTTTACACACAACTCACCAACATATTTACGAAAGGTAAGGCTTTTGAATAATCCATTGATTCATATTCAAAACCAATACGTTGGAGATTGTGATAATATTCGTTTTTGTGTTCGTAATAATATTTTTCTGAGGGTATTTGCCAGGCTTTATCGCCTAATTTTGAAGCTAAAAACCATTTCTCTAAAAGTCGTGCAGTTCGTCCGTTTCCATCATTTAGTGGGTGAATATTTAGGAAAATAAGATGCAATAACGACGCATAAAAAAAGGTTTCTTTGATGCTTAATTCCGTTCTCAAAAGCAACGATAAATCGGCAAAAAATTTTACAAGTTCCCCCTTCACTTGTTCGGGATTGGTGGCAACGTACTGTATGCGTTCTCCACTCATTATAAACATAGGCGAAACCCGCCATCGTCCTCTTTCTGAGGCTTTTAGGAAGTTTTTAGTGATTAATTTATGAGCTTCTAAAAGGCTTTTTTCGTTCAAAATGCTACTTCTCGCAAAGGAATAGGCTTCAAATAAATCGTCGGCTTTTTTGGTATAATCCACTAAGAATTTTACGCCCAATAATTTATGTTTCAAGTAAGAATCCAACTCAATTTCAACGCCCTCAATTTTGGAAGAATACACGACAGAACTGGACGTATAAAAAGTGAAATCCTGAATCGTATTCTGAAATTCTTGAAAATTAGCCATACTTTTTCCCAACTCATCTTCTTGGATAGAGAAATGGGGAAGGAGGGTTTCGTATGGAAGGATTTTGAATTTCATGAGTCAAAATTACTACGAAATGCTGTGATTTGATAAATTTTCTTCCATTTCGCCATCCGTAAATTCATAATCAATCAACAAGGCGAGCATTTCAAAAACCATGTTGAACTTATTTCGCCAAAACCAAAAACTGTGTTCTGCTTGTGGATTAAACTGGATTGGACTGATTTTTAGTGTTTTCTTTTTCATTTGTTTTACGCTAAATTATTACTCATTCCATTCAGGGTAAGCCTTTGATAACCAATCATAAAAATAATCTTTTTCATATTTATCATTCACCCGTTTCAAAATCTCCACGCCACTTTCGGGAATGTCTTTTTTAATTTTTTCTTTATAAAATGCTTGAAATAGGTCATTATTATGGTCGGCGATATTTTCGGATGCAATGTCATAAATCGCATAATTGGGCTTTTCAGACCACAAACTGTAATCTTCGGGGTTCATATAATTTATCGCCAAAATGGTAATAAAATCGTCAATATCAACGGTCAAAATATCCGCCATTTGCCCTTGACCGATTTTTACGACAGGAAAACTGCCATCAGGACATTTCCAAATACAAAACATATCAAGGTCGGCGGTTTGCCCAAAAACGGCAAACTGTTTATACAAACGGTCGTCGTCAATCCAAGCCTCAATCGTGAATTTTCCGTGCAAATCAAACTCAAACGTGCCACCAAGTTTTTCAAAAGGGTCGCTGTGGGAATCATGAAAGTCTGCTACTAAGCCCAAATTTTCAGGAAATTTGATGCTTTTTGGAAAATTAGCCTTCAATTTTTCTCTTACTGTTGGCAATTCTTCTATGCGTTTTCTTTCGTTATCCCGTTCCAAATCGCCAAAAATGTTCTTAAATTCCTTTTCCACTCGGTTTATTTTACTCCGATTTTTACCCGCAATAGCCAACAAAGCTGTTTTCCAACGGGTAATAGGGTCATTATAAAGCCCGCCTTCATTGATATAATTCAAATAACTGATGCGTGAAAACCACTCATAGTCGGGTGAGTCGCTGATGCACAAATTGATGATGTCGCTTTCGGTTTTTAAGGTGGCATATTTGGCTGAATATTCACGAATAAAAGTCTTAATTTTTTCCACCAAAGGCTCATAATCTTCATTAGCTTTCACCTGCTCAAATTTTTCATCGCTACGAAAACTGCCTTTCGTCAATTGAAAAAATTTGGGCGTGCTTAAATATTCGTCCCACACGAGATAGGTGCTTTTATCATCACCGTGATACCTGCGATAAAAATTATTGATGACACCCGTCGTAGTTTCAAATATTTCGGTTGGTTCTTCCTTCGCAGTGAACGGTGCAAAAGAAAATTGAAACGTAAAATCAGGCGTTTCTTTGTAATAATGAAATTCTTTTTGCCCCTTGTAATTCTCGTAAGGATAATTTTTGTAGCCTTCTTTTAAAAGAAATGGCTCAATGTGTTTTTCAATTAATTCGTTGAATGTTTTTGGCATATTTTTGAATTTTTAAAATGCTTTTTTGTTAGTTATGCCCATCATACAAACCCAAAATCCATTCTACGGCTTCGGCTGACGTAGGGACTTCGTTAACGCCATGTCCGTCAAGCATAATGGAAAAATGGTTGAATTTTTTGATGAAAGATACCCCAAAATCCCCTTTTGAAGTTTTAAACTCGGCACTTTCGCCCAATTTTAAATTCAAAATTGCTTCGCTGATAAGGTTGCGAAATTGGGGCGTATTTTCTTTTATGCCATTTGTTAGGAAATTTAATCTTGTATTTTTCATTTTATACCCCCTCAGTATTTTAGGTTAAAAAATAATCTAATCCGCCAAAAACAGCCACCAATACAATAATTGACCATGAAACCCAATCTTTAAACTCATTTTTGGGGTGCTTTAAAAATAAAATATGAAGCCCCAAATGAATGACTAAGAATATATCAAAGCCTTTTCTGAAATTACTAAATGGTTGGTTATAAGCAAGTTGAAAAAATATCTAATAAAAAAGTGTCAAGTGGAGAAACACAAAAACCTTGTAACCTATTTTATCATTTAGGAATGATGTAAAAGGAAAAATACGCCATTCTTTACAGCGAATTGCGTCCAATTCGTGTAGAAAAATGAAACTAATACCTAAGAAAAAATAATTCATTTTTGAAATTGGTTTAATTTTTTACCATGAATATTGTCACTCATCATTATCTCTAATCGGATTTCCAACAATATAAGTATCAATATCAAGGCTTAAATTGAGTTTAGACAACCTTTTAATGGTTTCTTTATCAAAATGAAAACCTGCATTGCCACTGACGTATTGGTATTTGCAAATGGAAATATAAGTTTCGGTTTTTTCAGTCAATTGAATAATATTCTCCGAATGTTTTTCAAGTTCCGTTAGTAATACTTTTAAAAGCTTTTCAAACGAATAACCTTTATTAGTAGAAAAAATATAGGACAATCGGCTAAACTCATATTTTGATTTAAAATTTTTTCTTAAATCTCCTTTTGACCAACCCGTTACATCGTTGACATTCAGCATTTTAGATAATTCATCAAACGTCAAAGTTTCTGACGTTGCGGTTAAATAGGCTGTATAACCATTCTCTATTTGAACAAAATTAACTTTAATTTTTGATGCTTTTGTTACATTAATTTGAAGGAAATAGTGTTGATTTTTAATTTGGAAATAGACGGCAACCAAATCTTCGGAAAAGTCCAAATCAACATCTGCAACTTTGGGTTTTCCGTCTTCAAATACGACTTCATTAACCGCCAAATACTGTTTTGTTACAGCGAATTTGGGGTTCATGATTTCGTTAATTGCTTTGTCAATATATTGTTGCATTTCGTTTTATTTTGATTCGATATTTTCATAGAAAGTGTAAAAATCAAAGTCAGAACAATCATTTTAGTTTTTTAATTTTTGTAAAATATTTCCAAATCAAACCTTTTGGTTTTATAGATTGCTACTGTTTTCATTTATCTAAGCACTCATCCAATCAGGTCCAATTAATGTCTCCATTTCATCATAATATCCTTTGCGGTATAAGGCTAAATAGTTGATTTTGAATGGCGTTTGTTCTGGGTCGTCTATCATCATGGCACGCTTCACGCTTGTTACATAAATGCCCCAACCTTTCACATTAATATCTTGTCCGCCCAATTGATGTTCTATATTTTGGTCTTGTACCATTTTTACAAAGTCTCTTCTTAGAATATCGAATATTTCAACGCCATTCAATTTTAATTTTAAAGGACCAAAAATTTCTATAAATTCCAAATTCAAATTTTCATCAAAACTCAAATGAAAACCTGATTTATCACAAGCCTGAACGGTCGTTTTATCTCGCATAAATACATCTTTTGTAATGCCAAGTTTTGAAATTGCTTCATCAATTGGCATATCAAATTTCAAATCACCGAAGGACGTAAAAGGAACAAAATTGTATGAAATGGGAGCGTGCAATTTGTCAAAATTGAGTTCAAAAGTTTTACCTTCCAATTGTTTTTCGCCGTCAAACATTTCCACTTTTATTCCATTTTGCTCAATGGCAACTACTTTCATTTGGCAATAATATCTTTCCGTCAGTTCAATGATTTCATTGGTTTTAGCCTTGTAAATCATCAGCGTTGTTCCAGTTTCAAGGATGTTATCGGGCGTTTTGGCAGCCCAATATTTTGCGACTACTGCAATGCCTAATTCTTGATTGATTAAGCCATTTTCAAGTGCTAAATCACTGAAAAACAATTGATTACCGTTGTTTTCTATAAAACAATCACCAATTAAAGGATAATCTGGATGAACAGTTTTAAGATTTTTATAGATTAATTTTATCATGATTTTTAATTTTTAAAATAATCAATTATCGCTTGTGCTTGCACAATGGTACTCTCATAAGCGATTCCAAAATCGTAATTAGCGATAAGCGTTTCATCAATTTCTTCACTGATAAATTCAGGTAAAAGATTTTCATCGAGTAATAAAGCGGGAATCGGCAATGGTGATGTTGTCAAACCATTTCCTGTATATTTTGCAAGATAAAATTGATATTCCACACTTGATTTAATGCCTTTTATAATCGGTAAAACTTCGTTGTTTTTTTCTAAGGTTTTATACAAAAATATCAAGGCAAAAGGCACAACGGGCATCACCGATTCCTGATGAATCAACATCAAGTCAATATCTTTGAGGGCTTTTTCTCGCTCCTTTTTATTGTGCGAATACAGTTTATAGACATAATTTGGGAACTCCGTAGCCCTGCCATACACCGTGAGTAGGCGATGCCAAGGGATGTTGTTGATTTCAAGGGAATTAATAAATTGGGCATCATTCATAATTCAATCGGTTTATAATTCAAACAAGTCTGCACAACGTCTTCAACCGAAGGATTGTATGATGAAATAATATCTTTTCGAGCCTTATAATTTTCTGGATAAAAAAACAAATTTGAACCGTTAGGGTGCGGTACATTTCTATCAAATTCATCCATCAAATCATTGATTTCTTCTTCTGTACCTTCACTATTCACGATTTTATAGCCAATGGCAACCAATTCAAAATAATCTAATTTCTTGGTTTTTGGACGTTCAATTTTTACGTTTTGATACCAATAAATCAACTCGTTTTCAAAGGTAAATAAATCCGTATCGCCGCTTTCGTGTTTCATATATCCCGCCATGAAATTGTCTTCGGCGTGACCCGCCAACGTTGCCAAAAGTGCATAAATTTCTGCCGAAACATCGGTATCAAATTCCTGCAAAATGCTCAAATAATAACGGTTGTTTGGCACGCCTTCCGTGTAGGTTTTTGCGGCGTATTCACACAGGTAAGTGTTGGGCGTACATAAATCAATTTTATTGGGAGACGTAAAGTCAAAGTCATATAAAAACGTTGGCAAACGATTGTCTTTTAGTCCTTTATGAAAAAAGTCTGTCCAATATTGAGGTGTCTCTTTTCGGAAAGACATATTGAGTGAAATTGTGCAATATGAACCCATTTATTTAGATATGAGATATGAATTATAAGATATGATTTATGCCGTGGTAAACCAATTAAACAACACAAAATGATGTGAAGTTTGAACGTAAAACTCTTCCATCAAGCCAGAAAATCTTGTTTTTGAAACGCTCAAAATATCTTCATGAACAAGTGGGTTTATTTGTTTAAAACGTTGAAAATCAATGGATTCATCGTTGTATTTCATGCTTTTTATTTCTTTTGATGCTGACAAACGAGCCACAAAAAAATCGTTCTCAAAATCTTCAATTGCAATATTCGGGAAATACATACAGTTGTCATATTGCTTTTTCAAAATCGGAATCCAACGCTCAAAATCTTCTTTTTTATAATTTTTCAAATCATTCCATTCTTCTGAATACATCATCAAACGCATGGTTAAAATGGCGAAGGCATGAAAACTTGTAAGGTCGTTTTTTTCGATAAAAATGAGTCGTGTACAGTCTGTTTCGCCCTTAGAATAATCTATATCGATGATGTCGGTTTTTATCGTCAAAACATCAAGGCAATGACTTAGATATTGCTCGTAATCCTTTGATATTGAATCAATTATGGTCATCTTTTTAAATTATTTTTTGGAAATTTTTTTAACTCCGCTTCAATTTTATCAATCCGCTCGTGCCAATAAAATTTATCCGCATTCCAGAGCGAAGTATCTTTTATGCCCGTGGCTAATTGCACTTCACTTTTTTTCAGACCGTCTCGATAACTTGCTAAGTTTTTCTCCAAAAATGCCTTGTATTGTTCTTTGTCTTTTGGAACAAACCCAGGTCCACCACAACCGCAAGAATGAAAGGTATAACCCATTGTGTAACTGTTTTGGAGAGTTTTCCATGCTTCCTTGTCTCGCATTTTTGGGGCTTTTATGTCCTTTCCCACGTATGCCATTGGCTGGCTACATTCTGGGCAAATTTTTGCTCCAAAATACTGTTTTCGCAAACCTTCATATTCAGCTTGTTCTTCGTCCATTGGTTGAATGATTGGATTGTTTCGGTCGTATTTGGGGTTGTATTTTGGCAATTGGTATCTGCCGCTCACTTTTTGTTCCAAATGAACATACCTGTCTGTCAAGTCTTTACCCATGACATCAAAAGCATCCAATTTTTTGAATTGCTTGCGGCAATTGAAGCATAAATAATGGTTTTTGTATCTGTGAAATCCGTATCGACACATAGTTTTGATTATTTAATAGGTATTAAAAAATTCGTCAATAATTCATCTTCCGTATCAGATTTTCCATAAGCATCGGCTTCGGTCAAATGTCCGTCTTGTTCGCTGATTCTGGTTAGTTTTTTGCCTTGTCTGAAAACAAATTGTAGCCCGTGTTCTTGTTCCCAATCACATTCACAAGCAATGCTTAAATAAATATCTTTATCGTTGTAAAATCTACGTTTTAGGTAAATTTCAGTAGGATAAATATATTGCCAAATGTCGTTTTTATCCTCAATTTTCCATAAATGAGCATCTTGTTCGTCCTGACCAATTTCGTTCAGAAAATCCATGCAGTTTTTGTGAGCTAATTCCGATAAATTATTTCTATCGTCAATTTTCATAGTCAGAAAATTGCTCAATGCTTCATCGGCTTCTTTGATAAACCCAGCATCTTTTTTAGGCTCAAATTCATAGACGATTTTTAGTTTTTTATGATTGAAAAATGGAATTTCGAGCCCTTCGTTTTCCCACCAATCATCCAATCTTTCATCTTGAATCAAATTGCCAACGATTGCTGAATTAACCGTTCCTCGTTCGGTTCTGACAATGAAATCCTCGCAAGCCGAAATGGTTTGATATGTACCCGTTACCAAACCTTGATATTCGTACCAGACGGTTTTTTCATTCATAAATTTGAAATCAATACCGTGCGGAAATTTCTTATCAACCGTATGAACTATGTCCTTTTGAACATCAAATACGTGGATAATACTGTACATATTTAACACGCCTTCAATCACTTCGGAAGAAAATGAGCAATACGCAACCAATGCCAATTCTTGATTGATGATTGAGCCACTGCCAATGATTTTATCGCCCAAATGACGTTTTTCGCCATCATCAACCGACACATAAAAATCGCCAATCCAAGGACCCGCCATTGATACGTCTAATAAGTTTTCGTGAAATGTTTTTATCATTTTTTATCCGATTAAAGTCCGTCTTCCCTTTCAGAAAGCCATTTGGCAAATTTCAACTTTGTCTTTTCTCGTAATTCATCATCTGGAATGATAAAATCTACGCCACCGTCATAAGGTGCAATCACTATTTTGCTAACTGGTTCTACGAATAAAGCCCTTTTCTCATCATCAGCAATGGCTTTCAGAATATCATTGAAGCCATTTGTTTTCCATTCAGTTTTCAAAAAATAAGCATCAAAAAACGAATCTTCATCAACAAATTCTTTGGAAAGACTATGAATATTGTAGGTTTCAAAATAGCCTAATTTCGTTTCAAAAAGATTGATATTTTGTTGTTTTTTGTGAGTATTTTTCTCAATTTGAGCATCCCAATACTTGGTCTAACGCTGGCAGGGTTCTGAACCCTGCCAGCGTTCATTCCCGTATAAATTATAGTTGGACTACATAAATTTTTACCATTTGTAGTTCAATATCTTCTCCTCAATCCCCTCAAAATCATAATCTTGCATATTCCACTGTGAATCCACGGTTTGATTAGAACTCAGATTTATTTCCTTGATAAAATCTGGAACTTCGAGGTTTAATTTTTTACACAACAACTTTACAGTAAATACAAGATAAAGAAAATTATGTAAATCATTTTGGGCAATTCTATTTTTAATGGCTTCTATTTTAATGGCTAAAATTTGGTGTGCCGATGTAATTTTATCAAGTTCTGGGATAATTTCATTGGTAATAATTCTTTCAGCAACATCAGCCATTTTTTCAATTTTTTCAAAAGGATATTTCTGCTCAAAAGGCATTTCTGCCATTTTCCTTAGGTTCACATCTCTGAATAAAATCGCCATTTCGTCAGAATACATCCTTGGAATTCTGTCATCGTGATGCTTATAATTTATCCAATACCAAATATCCCATTCTCTACCAATGATTTTCTTTGAGGCTTTTTTAATTGAAGGCATTGAAATTTGACCCGAAACGCTGTCCAAATGTGTTGCACCACCACGACCATCCCAACTGAAATTGATGAGGTAATCTAAATCGCCAATGGTTTTGATGAAATGCCCTTTACTTTTCTTGAAAACATAGCCCAGCCTTTCAAGAGTGGGCGTAAATAATTGAAAAAATATGTCTTTTTGTTGGCTCATGGGGTTATAAAATACTGTTTAAGTAAATCAATATAAATAGAATCGTTTTCATCAATCAATACAAAATATTTCACCTGCCAACTTTGTGTTTTTTCGGCTTGTTTATTGCCCGCAACGTCCCAAGGCGGATAAACTCTTATGCCCCGTTTGCCTTCTTTTTCGCTGGTTGATATTATTCCTTTTTCTACCAAAATTGATTTAGGGAAAATAAATTGCCCGATTTTATCTTCACTTTTTGAGGTAATTATGATAAAATCTAAATCGTCTTCAACATCAAAAGGAGCTGTTATTCTATCACTATTTCGTTTCCAAATTGTTACAAATTGTCCCGTTTTTGTGGGTGTAATTTTAGAAACTCGGTATTCAATTTTAAAGTCATTTAATTCAAAGCTACAAGCACCATATTCTATACTTTCTGAATGTAGTTTTAGATTTTTCAATTCAAGACCACATTTTTCATAAAGATGTTCTTGAAAAACTGATAAATTGCTTTGAGATAATTGCACAATTTGGGATATTTTGAGATATGCTGTGATTGGAATAAATTGCATAAATGTAATTTTTATTTCCAAAAAAATGACATATAGTTTAATCGAAATATTTAACAGGTTAAACGCATTTAAAAATGCGGATTATTGATAAAATTAGGAACTTTGTCAGATGAACTGGCAAACTTTCTTTCAAGACGTTCCCGATTTTCGGATAAATCGACGTAAACGACATAATTTATTAGACATTTTAGTAATA
>JANXML010000278.1 GCA_025354645.1 Arcicella sp.
TTGATATTTTGAGAGAAGGTTTTAGCAATGGCAACCAAAAGTTTATAAAAATTTGGGATGAATTTTTGAATACGTTTACTCGGTGGATTCAAATACAACTCTCTCATTATCAATACTTAATAAAAATCATCGGGTAGAGTATTTTTGTGGTATGAACTTACAAAAACATTTCACAGAAGTCAAAGATTTTCGAGTAAAAGGTCGCTGCTTACACGAACTAACGGATATTTTACTTATTGTTCTTCTTGGGACATTAGCGGATTGTAGCGATTTTCCAGAAATTGAAGATTATGCCAAGGATAAAGAGGTTTTTCTAAAAGAGGAATTGGGTTTGCTCTTACTTTCAGGGATTCCCTCCGAAGATACATTGAGTCGTGTTGTACGATTTCTCAAATCTTCCGAGTTAGAGAAAAGTTTACGTTCAGCGTGTAAAGAAATCCTTGAAACCGTTGAGCATAAACACATTAGGATTGATGGGAAAGAAATGCGGGGTACAATTCCTTTTGGTAAAAAACACGCTACCGTTCAGGTTGTAAGTGCTTGGTTATCAGAGGAGAGCATAAGTTTTGGGCAAGTACAAGTAGATAAAAAATCCAATGAAATAACGGCAATTCCTCGCTTAGTAGATGATTTAGATTGTGAAGGTGGCATCATTAGTATAGATGCGATAGGTTGTCAGAAAGCAATAGTTGAAAAGATTGTTGAGAAAAAAGCGGATTATATTATTGCTTTAAAAGAGAACCAAGGGGAACTATTCCAACAAATCAATGAATATTTTGAAAAAAACAAACAGCATTTACCTTCTTATGACCAAATAAATAAAGACCACGGTAGAGGAGAAAAAAGAGTAGTTTATGCCACTAAAAGAGTGGATTATTTAGATGCTGGCGATGATTGGAAAAACTTAAATTCGATTATTTTAGTGGAATCTACTCGTATTGTAAATAATAAGGAAACTTTCCATAAACGTATCTATATCAGTAGTTTAAGGGATGATTCACCCGAAAAATATGCCAATTTAATTCGGGGTCATTGGGGAATAGAGAATAATTTACATTGGCATTTGGATTTGACATTTAGAGAAGATGATTCAAGGGTTAGAAAAGATAATAGTCCAATGAACTTAAACATCTTTCGAAAGTTTGGACTTTTTTTGCTAACTCACGAACCCAGTAAAATAAGTTTGAAAAGAAAACGTAAGAAAGCATCAAGAGATGATAAATTTATGATTGAAATCCTAAAAAATGCCTAATTTGGTGCGTTAGCCCTAATTCGTTAGCTCTTTTGATTCAATTGGAGGATTTTTAGGGGTAATGCTTTTAGGTAATTTTCATGATGATTATGGTAACTATAATCTGGGAATAAACATATTATTGTCAGTAAGTTTGATTGCTTTATTGTGTTCACTTTTACTTAAATTACAACCTAAACCTGTCTCAAATTAAACGCTGATGATAACCTACTTTCTGAGCATAATTGAATAATATTTATTAAAATGTTTTTCAAATGAATTTCCATTTATCTCAGCATTTAACAATTCAATCCAAAAAGTATAGTAGATTTTTGAAAATCTATTAGTAGATTTTCAAAAAAAATAATATATTGTGGAAGAATTAAGAAAAATTAATTTTTAATTACCACTAAAAAATTATCTTTTTTCACCTCATAATACCAAAATCATGATAAATCTTCGACTTTTCCCTCATCATACTGGCGTATGGGAAGGCACTTATACCCGCATTAATCCAGACGGAACAGTTACTGGAAAATGGCGTAGTAAGCTAACTATCAGAATGTTAAGTACCGATCATTACCATCAAGTAAATGAATACTTTTGGGATGATGGTCATTATGAACTTCACGATTTTGGGGTTTGTGCTTTTAACGAAAACGGAGAATTAATTTTTGATAATCCTCGAATTTTAGGCAAAGCATGGGAAACACATGAGTCTGTGGTTTTGACTTGGAGTTATAAAGATCAACCTGGTTCCAATCTTTACGAAATGATAGATTTGATTGGTGATGAAAAAAAACACAGAATTAGAACTTGGAAATGGTCTTTGAACGATGAGTTCCAAGGGTTAACCATGATTGATGAACGCCAAACCGCCATTCAATCCGAAATACCAGAATCTTTTTACGAAAACTTAGCTTCAAAACGCTTTATGGGCGTTTCGAGGAGCAACAAGTGAATTTGATAATTTGAAAATGAGATAATTTGAAAATGCAATCAAATTATTTATAATTTTCAAATTGAATAATCATCAAATTTTCAAATTAAAAATATGACCATCACAGAAAAAATAATGGCGATCAATTCTGGTCGTGACAAAGTAGTTCCAGGGCAATTAGTTTGGACAAATATTCAATCTGTCATGACTATGGACTATCTTGGAACAGAAACTTTTAAAGCATTTGATTCTCTCGGAAAATCAGAAGTATTTGATAAAGAGCGAGTTATATGTGTTTCAGACCACTTAGTGCCTCCTCCAACACCAGCCTTCGCAACCCTTTTGAATCAATGGCGTGAGGCTGTAAAAGCACATGACATAAAGCACTTTTATGATTTAGGACGACAAGGAATTGCCCATCAAATCATGGTGGAACAAGGACACGTTCTCCCAGGCACATTGTCTATCGGTACAGATTCTCATGCAAATACATACGGTGCAGTGGGGGCGGTTGGGAATGCAGTTTCAGTTTCGGATGCAGCGGTGGCAATGGCAACTGGAAAATCATGGTTTAGAGTGCCTGAAACTGTAAAATTTCACATTACAGGCAAATGGCAACCGTGGGTAATGGCAAAGGATTTAAGCCTTCACATCATGGGAATGATGCACTGGAATGGTCATTTGATTTATAAAACCATTGAATTTGATGGTCCTGCAATTTCAGATTTGGGCATGGCTGGCAGAATGACTTTGTGTAATATGACGGTTGATTTAGGAGCAAAAAATGGTATCATTGCTCCAGATGCAAAAACGGCTGCATTCTTGAGTCCAGTTCAAAAAGGGAGTTGGAATTATGTAACTTCTGATGCAGATGCAGTATATGAAAAAGTCTATGAAGTTGATGTAACTAACTTAGTGCCAACGATTTCTATGCCTGATAAATTAGATGAAGTCAGAAGAGTCGAGGAAGTTCAAGGAACTAAATTTAATAAGGCTTTTGTTGGAACCTGCACAAATGGTCGTTTGGAAGATATAGAAATGATTGCGAAAATTCTCAAAGGGAAGCAAGTACATAGAGATGTAAACTTTATGTTAGTTCCTGCCTCGACCCAAATTTACTTAGATGCCATCAAAGCAGGTTATATTACAGACTTAATAGAAGCGGGAGTAGCTGTTGATACTCCTTCATGTGCATCTTGTGCTGGTATTCATACGGGAGTTGCTGGTGATGGCGACATCGTTTTGAGTGCAGGAAACAGAAATATGAAAGGAAGAATGGGTAGTAAAAATGCTCAGATTTATCTAACCAGTCCTGCCGTTGTCGCTGCATCTGCACTAACAGGCGTTATAACAGATCCGAGAAATTTATAAATTGTAACCCGAACTTTCCAGTACGGATAATATAAACTCAAATATGACTATTAAAGGAAAAGCTTGGGTTTCAGATAATTATGTAATGTCTTATGATATGGTATTACAAAAAGACTGGACATCCCCAATTAATAAAGAAGAAAATGCCAAATGGATAATGGCAGGAGTTTCTGATGAATTCAATCAAGAAGGGGCATTCAGAGACGCTGGATATACTTTTATTGTTGCTCGTCATAATTTTGCGGGTGGAGGAAAATCCATCGAACACTGTGTTACGGGATTGATGGGTGCAGGTATCAAAGCCGTTTTTGCAGATTCGTTTGCAAGGCTCCAATTCCGTAATGCAATCAATTACGGTTTACCATTTATCACTTGCAAAGACATTGCAGACATTGCTCGCACAGACGATGAATTAGAATTTAATCCTTCAACGGGTGAAATTAAAAATCTGAGCAATGGTAAATCAAAAATCTCAGTACCAGTTTCTCCTTTCGTGGCAGAAGTGGCTGAGGCAGGGGGAATCATGGATTTTATAAGAAAAAGAATTGCAGAGGGAACGGTTGATGAATTGAGATAATCTTTCGATGCGACCGTCGCTCGGTTAGATGTTCGTTATTCGATATTCGGAAAAATAGACATCAATATAATCTGAAAAAGCTATTACAATTTACTTGTTGTCCGAACCGAACATCGCACATCGAAAAACAAACATCGATATTGAAATCAAATACTATCAAACAAAAATGGGCAAATAACGAAGCCGTTTTAGGAGTTATTTCTAATTCAGCTGACCCAACTGTGGCAGAACTTTGCGGTTGGTCGGGCTTGGATTTTTATATGATTGACGGTGAACATTCGCCTGTAACAACTTCTGAAGTACAAAATATTGTTCGAGCTTGCGAATCGGCTGGAACAGTCCCGTTGGCACGAATTCGTTCCAATGATTCTAAATTA
Organism: Arcicella sp.; assembly: GCA_025354645.1. Lineage (GTDB taxonomy): Bacteria > Bacteroidota > Bacteroidia > Cytophagales > Spirosomataceae > Arcicella. Next base: position 4,497 of record JANXML010000278.1, read on the forward strand.
ATTCTTCAATTTATTGATGCTGGAATTATGGGCGTAATGATGCCAGGAATCATGAATGCACAGGATGTTGAGAATTTTGTGAAAGCTATGAAATATCCACCAATGGGAGAGCGTGGATTGGGACCTGCTCGTGCTTGGGATTATGGTTTTGGAAAGATGACCCAAGCAGATTACGTTAAATTTGCCAATGAACAAACCTTAGTTTTGCCAATGATTGAGGATATCCGAGCATTAGAAAATTTGCCAGATATGTGCAAAGTGCCAGGAATTGATGGATTTATTATCGGACCAAGAGATTTAGCGATGTCAATGGGTTTCATGGATGGACCTGCCCATGATGAAGTCAAAGATGTAATTACTCAGATTTTCAAGATTGTTTTGGAGGCTGGTTTAGTTATTGGAACAGTCGCAGCAACGGGAGACCAGGCTAAACTATTAATTGAAAAAGGAGCATTGTTTTGTTTAAATTCTGTTCAAGGATTGATTAAGACATCAGCTTCTGAGTTTATGAAAGGAAAAATGTAGAACAGGTTTCTAACCTGTTTATGGAATCCGATAAACATGTTAGAAACCTGTTCTACCTTAATCAACCAATAAAATAATGAAATCATTAATTGTACTTTTTAATTTAAAAAAAGGGGTCTCAGCCTCTGACTATGAGGCTTTTGCGAAAGAATTAGATATTCCTACGGTGAAAAGTTTGAAATCAGTTTCAGAATTTCAAGTTTTTAAATCTGAGAGTATTTTTGGTTTGGATGCCATTCCTCCATATCAATATGTAGAAATAATCCATTTTGATTCCGTTGAAAATCTTATCTCAGACATGGGCAAAGAACCCAAAATGGCAGAAATTCCCGCAAAATTTCAAGAATTTGCAGATAATCCGATATTTATTGTTTCAGAAGGAATATAAAATAAGATAACAAGAAATGGTATCCTTTTTGACATATACATTATTATTCACTAATTGAATTCATCTACAATTTAATGAAAAAGCTACTTTTATTAATTACTCTCTTTATCAATTGTCAATCCTTCTCGCAAACTAAGTTTGGATATAAAGTAAGCATAGGTTCAACGGGAGTTGACTACAGTACCTACAACAGATTTTTAAGCACAAACAATGGTGTAGGATTAAGTGCAGGTATTTTTGCTAATATTGAAGCAGGAGATGATTTTTATTTACAACCGACTATTCAAATCACTCGACATATAGCGACAGTGAGTTTTAAAGCAGACATAATTCAAAATCAACCTGCATATTCTATTACTGCAATAGAATATGCAGTCAACATTCCCTTTAACATGGTATTTAAATTTAATTCCATAGAATTAGGTCTGGGTCCTCAATTAAATTTGGCTTTCAGTGGTTCTAATTATTTCTACTCTTCTTTAGATTCAAAATTTGGGCTAAATTTTTTAGCGGGTTACAGCATAAATGAAAAGTCAAGAATTCAAGCTAACTATTCTTTTGATTTTAGAGGTTATGACAATATCAAAAAGACAGCTATATATTTGTCATTTATGAGAACTTTTGGTCAATAAATATTTAATTAAATGTACAATCTAAAAGGAAAAACTGCCATCGTCACTGGTTCTGGTCGTCATGGTGGAATTGGAGAAGCCATCATTTTAAGATTATCTGAAGAGGGTTGCAATGTTGTAATTTCAGATATTGGTAATGCCAAAGGAAATGAATTTACGACCGAACACATCGGCAGTACCTCCGAAATGGATGAAATTGTGAAAAATTGCGAAGATTTAGGAGCGAGAGCAATAGCAGTACCATGCGATGTCAGAATTGCCAAAGATTGTGAAAATCTTGTCAATCAAACTGTTACAACATTCGGACAAGTTGATATTTTGGTAAATAATGCAGGGGTTGGGTATTTGATGGAAGCCTTTACAGAATTTAAAGAAGAAAGTTGGGATGCTGTTTTAGATGTAAATCTTAAAGGTGCTTTTTTATGTTCACAAGCGGTTGCGAAATCCATGATTGAATTTAAAAATGGAGGTTCAATTATCAATATTGCGAGTCAAGCTGCAAAATCTGGGTTTCCATTTGCAGCAGCTTACACTGCATCAAAACATGGTTTAATTGGCTTGACACGCTCAAATGCAGTAGAATTAGGAACTTTTGGCATCCGTGTAAATGCTGTTTGTCCAAACCATATTACAACGGGTTTAGGGCATTGGCAGAACAAATTTTTCTCTGATAAATTGGGCTTAGATTACGAAATATATGTACAAGGGATTCGAGACCGTAATCCTTTGAAACGCACTGGATTAGTTGATGATATTGCTAAGGCAGTAGCTTTTTTAGCATCCGACCAATCTTCATATATAACAGGCGAGGCGATGAATGTGACAGGCGGGGAGGAATATCATTGAAAAAAACGAAATATCTGAGTGCCAAATTTTCGCCATAATAGTAAAGCAAAAAAAATGAAATATCAACTTGGCATAGATATCGGTGGTACATTTACCGATTTAGTTTTATTAGAAGAAAAAACTGGAAAATTATATTTCGGTAAAACCCTTACCACCTACGATAATCCTTCAAATGGTATTATTAGTGGTACGAAAGAACTCTTAACAAAGTATGACGTTTCAGCTTCAGATTTAACAAGAATTGTACATGGAACTACTCTTGTAACCAATTCAATCATCGAACGCAGAGGCTCATTGACGGGTTTTATCACGACCAAAGGTTTTGAGGATGTTTTAGAAATTGGTCGTGAATTACGATATGATATCTACGACATTTTCTTAACCGTTCCTGATCCATTGGTTGCACGAAATTTCCGATACGGAATTAAGGAACGTGTTGATTATCAAGGAAAAGTGGTTGATGAAATTGATGATTTTGAAATAAAAGTTGTGGTTGACAAATTAATTCATCAAGGAGTAAAATCAATTGCAGTTTGCTTTTTAAATTCATTTACAAACCCTTCACACGAACGAAAAGTAGGCGAATACATTCGTAAAACTTATCCAGAAATTTATGTGAGTCTTTCTTGCGATGTAATGCCTGAAATTCGAGAGTATGAGCGTTCATCTGCAACGGCAATGAACGCTTATGTGCAACCTTTGACCGACCATTACTTAGGAACTTTATCCAAACGATTGAAAGAAGAAGTAGGATTCGATGGTACATTGAACATCATGATTTCCTCGGGAAGATTAACAACGGTTGATGGTGCAAGAAAAACGCCAATTCAACTTTTAGAGTCTGGACCCGCAGGAGGAACCATGGCAGGGGTTTTCTTTGGTAAATTAACTGGAAAGAAAAATTTATTAGCTTTTGATATGGGTGGAACTACCGCAAAAGCCTCATTGATTTTCGACCTGAAACCAGAAATTACGAATCAATTTGAAGCTGCCCGTGTTATGCGGTTCAAAAAAGGTTCGGGTTTACCAGTTCGCATTCCTGTTATAGATATGATTGAAATAGGTGCAGGCGGGGGTTCAATTGCTCATTTGAATAAATTAGGCTTACTCCAAGTTGGTCCTGAATCGGCAGCTTCTGAACCTGGACCTGCCTGTTACGGTCGAGGAGGAATTTACCCCACCGTTACCGATGCAGATTTAGTTTTAGGATACTTGAATGAAGATTATTTTTTGGGTGGCACCATGAAATTGGATAAAAATGCCGCCAGAAATGCGTTAAATAAGCATATTGCCAAACCTTTGAACATTACCATCGAAGAAGCCGCCATGGGAATTCATCGTATTGTGAATGAAAATATGGCAAACGCAGCAAGAGTTCATATTCTCGAAAAAGGACATGATCCCAGATTTTATTCAATGCTTGCATTTGGTGGGGCAGGACCAGTTCATGCTTTTCAAACTGCTCGTTTACTCAATTCCCCACAATTGATAATTCCTGTGGGAGCTGGAGTTGTTTCAGCATTGGGATTTCTGGTTTCACCAATTGCCTCCGAACAAATTAGAAGTTATGTTTCTTCCATTTCACAAATTGATTGGCAGGAAATAAATTATCAAATTGCAGAAATGGAAAAAGCTGGATTTGATTTTCTTGTTGGTGCAGGCGTTGAACGAAGCGAGGGAACAATCTCAAGAATGGTTGATATGCGATACTCAGGTCAAGGACACGAGATTTCTGTAATAATTCCAAATGGAATGCTATCAGAAAATTCAATTGAAATTATTGAACAAAATTTTATCAATGAATATGAATTTAGATATGGCAGAAGTATTGAAGATATTGAGATTGAGGCTGTTACCTGGCGGGTTGTAGTTTCAGGAAAATCTCCTAATATTATCCCTAATCAAGTTGTAATGAATGAAGAAAAAAGTGCCTTGAAAGGAATTAGAAGCGTGTTTTTGATGGGCGATAAAACATATTCAGAAGTTCCTGTGTATAGCCGTTATGACTTAAAACCTAATGAAACTTTTGAGGGACCAGCAGTTATTGAAGAGATGGAATCGACTGTTATTATCGGTAGAAATTCAATAATTAAAATTGATGAATTCAAAAACATCATCATTGATTTATTATAATCGTAACAAATCCTATGCTAAAACTTTACTTTGAAGAAATTTTGAGGTAGTTTGAAAGTAATTCTAAGTCATCCGTTCCGATGATGTCAACGTTCAATTTTTGTAAAGTTTCAAAGCCCAAAATTGTATTTGGAGTTCCCCAAAGCCTGACCATTTTGCCTTTAATGTGCATTTCTTGGACGAATAAATCAATTTTTTGAAAAGTTTCATTTGAAATAGGATTTTTACCAGCCCAATATTTTCCAAAGTCTAAGAAACTTGCACTCACAAATGCTACCCTTCTGAATTCACTTTTGGTGTAAACAAAGTCTTTTCTTCCATCAAAAAAAAACATTTTATCGTAATTTTTAAATTCAGTTGGAGTCGGCATATCTCCACTAAGTACTATTTTAACATTTTTAAGCTCTGATTTATAAGGCTTTAATTGTTCAGAAAGTGCTTTTATTATATCTCTGCCTTCTTTTTTTAAATCTAACATTATTGTCAAATGCTTTTTATTGGTATAAGGATAACCATTGTTCGCTTTAATTTTGGATAATAATGGATTCAAATAAAGATTCCTAAAAGTCCTTTCAGTTTTGATTTTGTCGTAATCATGAGCAACAAAAATTTCTCCATCTTTTACATATAAATCAGCCTCAATTGAATCAAATCCCAAATTATAGGCTGAATCAAAGGGTAATTTTTGTTCGTAATCATTATGTGAATGAGAAATTTGTGCAGATAATTCATGACACAAAATCATCAGAATTGTTAGTAAAATTTGTCTCATTGTTTTCTTTTTAATTTATTGTAAATTTATACTTTAAAAAATCAAACTTCAACTTTCTAAAAACAACGATATGAATCGTAGAAATTTTATTCAAAAAACAACCCTCACGCTTGGGGCTTTTACGCTCTTACCGAATGGGTTATGGGCAAAATCATCAACGGATAGTCCCTACAAAATTAAAGAAGTACGTGGAGGCGTTAACGTTTTTACTGAAAAAGGAGGGACCATTGCTTTTCTAAATACATCAAAAGGTATGGTTGTTGTTGATTCTCAATTTCCAGAACAATCTCAGCATCTAATTGATGAATTGAAAAAGAATTCAAGTAATCCTTTCAAATTATTGATAAATACACATCATCACGGAGATCATTCAAGTGGCAATATTTCATTCAAGGGTTTAGTTGAACACGTTGTTGCTCATCAAAATTCTTTAATGAATCAAAAAACTGTTGCTGAAAAACAAAAAACCGAAGAGAAACAATTATATCCAGATATAACTTTTTCAGAAACTTGGAAACAAAAAGTTGGTAAGGAAAATATTAAAGCACATTATTTTGGAGCGGGTCATACAAATGGCGATGCAATTATACATTTTGAAAATGCAAATGTGGCACATTTGGGAGATTTGCTTTTCAATAGAAGATATCCATTTGTTGATAGAAGTGCCGGAGCAAATGTAAATAATTGGATTAAAGTTTTAGATAAAACCCTCAATACGTTCGACAATGACACTATTTTCGTGTTTGGACACGCTTTTGACCCTGAGAAAATTACTGGTAATAAAGAAGACATAAAGGCTTTTAAAGATTATTTAGAAAAACTCTTAGTGTTTGTAGATTCAGAAATAAAAGCGGGTAAATCAAAAGAAGAAGTCATGAAAGCAACCTCCGTTCCAGGTGTTAAAGAATGGCAAGGTGATGGAATTGCACGTAGTTTGCAAGCAGCTTATGAGGAATTGAGTGAAGCAAAGAAGTAAACGGATTAAATGTATAGACTACAACGTACCTTATTAGAGGTAAAATTTAGTAATTCATTTCAACATCCCGAAAGTTTAAAACCTTTGGGATGTTACAGTTTCAATAAATTATTTCATTCTCAAAAACAGTTAATATAATTATAAAAAAGGTGTTAAAAACCTCTTTTCAGTTATTTAATGCTTTTTAAGACTTTTAAAAATAAGTAAAATTTGTTCTTAAAACCAATTCAAACTCTTCATAAGTTCAGCAATCAAAATTCCCCAGTAGGTTCCAGTTGCGTTGCCCAAAGCTCCAACCAAAATGCCTGGCAAAGTCAAATCAGGGCGGTTCAGACTTCTTGACAGTGCCATAGCCGAAGTAGAACCACCAACATTTGCTTGTGATGCAATCGAAATAATATCCCAATCTTGTTTTAAT
>JANXML010000280.1 GCA_025354645.1 Arcicella sp.
TTGATATTTTGAGAGAAGGTTTTAGCAATGGCAACCAAAAGTTTATAAAAATTTGGGATGAATTTTTGAATACGTTTACTCGGTGGATTCAAATACAACTCTCTCATTATCAATACTTAATAAAAATCATCGGGTAGAGTAGAGAAATACTTTCCTCTCTGAAACCAAGAACTATATTTCACACACTAATCGTAACCGTTTTATGAAATACCTATTTTCATATTTATTGGTCATATTTGGAACATTGCCAATTTTCGCTCAAAATCCAGACGTAAAATTCGCTGGAGAGCTTCGTAAAATCATGCTCGATGCTGATTTATCTACAAAAATTCGTTTGGACACCATTCCCCGACAAAACCTTTTTGCAATTGGTGTGGTTGATAGTTTGCAAGGTGAAATTTGCATTATCAATGGAAAACCACTGGTTTCTTCCATTAAAGATACTTATATAAAGACTGATACAACCATGAATCATGGGGCATCAATGTTGGTTTATGCGTATGTACAAAACTGGAAAGTTATTACGATAGAGCAGGATGTAAATGGCTTAGAGGAGTTGGAGTTATTGGTGAAAAGATTAGCTTCCGAAAACGGAATAGATGCTACAAGACCTTTCCCATTCATGGCAAAAACTTGGATTAAGAACATGAGTTATCAAGTAATTGACTGGCAATCAGGCGTTATTCATACCTCAGATACTCACAGTCAGTTTGCCCATGAACTTTGGCATTCAGCCTCAACGATAATGTTAGCGGGTTTTTATTCAGAAAATCATAAAGGAATCTATACCAGTTATGACAGTAAAATCAACGTCCATGCCATCACCTCTGACCCATTGACAGCGGGGCATTTGGAAACAATTGAGACGTTTGGCAAGATTGCAATTTATTTACCAGATAATAATGGAACATCTAAAAATGTAGCGGTTGAGGCATTAAAATTACAAGAATACTAACGAATTTTCGATGCGGATTGGTTAAATATTGAAATAGTAAATCGAAAATATATAACATGAATATAAAAATATCGACAAAAGTTAATCAGAGCCTTCTCAAAGTTTGGGAAGGCTTTAATTTGGAATTATTTTCAAAATTAGCCCCTCCATTTCCTCCCGTTGAAGTCAAAGAATTTGGGGGTTGTCTGAAAGGCGATAAAGTGCATTTAGAACTCAATTTTATCTTTTTTAAACAAGACTGGATTTCGGATATTGTGGACCAAAAGCGAACAGAAACCGAAATTTATTTTATTGATGAAGGCACAAAATTACCATTCTTTTTAAGCTATTGGAGACATCAACACAGACTCGTAAAAAATGATGAAGGAACGATGATTATTGACGATATTACTTTTAAAACCCCTACTATTTTAACAGATTACCTGTTTTATCCATTAATGTATTTGCAATTTTTATATCGAAAACCAATTTATAAAAAGGTTTTTGAGTGAAAACGCTTGGTTTGCAGTAAAGGGAGATAATGTCTATATTTGTTAAAATTAGAAATCAACCAAACTATAAAATCAATGAAATTAAACATTACTTGGAAAATTTTTATCGGCTTGACGCTTGGTATTATTGTCGGTTATATTTTAAACAAAACCTACCAAGATAATCCCGAATCACTTAATTCCGCAAGTACTTATTTGAATCTTCTGAGTAAAATTTTTCTCAGAATGATTAAAATGATCATTGGACCATTAATTTTTTCAATTTTAACCGTTGGAATTGCCAAATTAGGCGATTTTAAATTAGTGGGAAGAATAGGAGCAAAGACTTTAGGGTATTTTTATTTTGCTACTTTATTATCTTTATTAACAGGATTAATTGCCGTGAATATTCTTCGCCCAGGCAGAATGATGCAGATTCCTTTGCCAACCGTTGGGGCAGATACGGGCATTGAAGTAAAGAAAATGACAATGGAAAATTTTATTACGCACCTTTTTCCTCAAAGCTTTTTTGAAGCCTTAGCCACCAACGAAATTCTGCAAATTGTGGTCTTTTCGGTATTTTTTGGCATTGCAACTGCCGCTATCGGTGACCATGGAAAAATCATTATCAAAGGACTTGATGCCGTATCGGAGGTGATGTTTAAAATCGTTTCTTATGTAATGGGATTTGCTCCTTATGGCGTTTTTGGGGCTGTGGCAGCGGTTATTGCTCAAAAAGGATTAGGAATTTTGGGAGGATATTTATATTTAATAGTTTGCTTTTTTGCCACTTTGGCA
>JANXML010000293.1 GCA_025354645.1 Arcicella sp.
AACCGACTCCGCAAAAACTCGTTTCATGCCTTCCCAATTGTCGGCTTTCATGGGTTGTTCGATAAATTCTACGCCTAAACCTTTCAAGGCAACGGCATTATTTAAGGTCTCCTCAACGCCCCAAGCGGTGTTAGCATCTACCCTGAATACAGCATCGGTCTGTTTGCGGAGTTCTTGCACAATTTCAATATCATCTTTTGTGCCTAATTTAATTTTATACAACGGAAATGGCATTTCCTGCATTTTGGAAACCATTTTATCCACGGTATCAATCCCGATGGTATAGTCCGTAATAGGATTTTTAGAAGTATCTAAGCCCCACAATTTATACAAAGGTTGTCCTTTTTTCTTTGCCCAAAGGTCGTTGGCGGCGATGTCTAAGGCACATAAAGCAAAAGGATGGTCGTCTTTTAGATGCGGGTACATATCTGCCCAAAATTGTTCTGGACTTTGGAGGTCATAATTTTCAATTAGCGGACGAATTGCCTCTAATTGAGCCATCATTTTTGCCATTGTAACACCATAATAAGGCGTTTCGGTAGCTTCCCCAAAACCCCGAAAATCACCATCTCTGATTTCAACAATAAGCGTAGGTTGGACATCACGAGACTCATGTGTAATGGTAAAAGTATGACGAAGTTTGAGTTTGAATTGATGAAGGATTAATTGCATTGGTTGGGTTTGATTGTTTGGGCTAAGATAGGGGATATTTTGATAGGTTGTGCTTTTTGGGGGTTTATTCAAGTTTTCTCAACAGCCGTCAGGCTATTAGCATCTTTTCCGCTTTTGTTGGTGTTTTCACCAACAAGTTACCGTCCGAGTTGTTGGCGAAAATACTAACAAAGGCGGAAATTGTGGAAAAAGCGAACCCGCCAACGAATATGTGAACGACGTTCAATGTGATGAAAAGCAACATCAAGAAAACCGTAGAACCGAGTTTAGGATTCTGTCGGTGAAGTAATATTTTTTTTCATTTTTAGTTTTTTAGGTTAGGTGAATAGTTTATAAAGAGGCTCCGTTTTGCGGGGCTTTTTTGTTTTTGCTCATAAAATTTGTTATTTTGCGTTTATAAATACAATTAATTAAAAACTATGACTGGATTAGAAATAAAGGCATTTCAAGCACTAAAAAATCATTTTTCAGATGATGAAGCTGCAATAATTGTTGAATATATAGAAAGTTCAAAAGGAATCTCGGAAGAAAGGGCAAAGAATATATTTATCACTGAGGACAGACTTGCGACGGTTTTTTCTACTAAGAAAGATCTGGCTGATTTACGGACTGAGCTGAAAACTGATATTGCAGGATTACGAACTGAAATGGCAGTTCTACGAACTGAAATGGAAAAAGGCTTCAATAATCAAATTAAGTGGATGGTTGGTGTAATGATTGGCACCGCATCTTTGGCTATTGCAATTATTAAGTTATTGTAGCGAATATATCACTACGAAAAAGAGAGATAAAGCCACGCCTTATCTCTCTTTTTAATTTTCATCCAATCAAGTAATCACAAGTTGTTGTGAAATAATTACGAATATATTTTATGTTTTTCGCCTTTGTTGGTGTTTTCACCAACAAGCTACCCTCTAAGTTGTTGGTGAAAATACCAACAAAGGCGAATTTTCATCCAATCAAGTAATCACAAGTTGTTGTGAAATAATTACGAATATATTTTATGTTTTCAAGCCATTTGAATTGTAATCTTGGTTTCATCTTGAACTTAAATTCATACATCGGACTGATTAAGTATAAATCCCTTCCCAAAATATTAAAGTTCTCTTCTTTTACAATTTTCTCAAAAACTTCTGGCGTAATTCGGGTTTCTTTTGTGGCTTTAATGAAACCGATGTGGTTTGGATCAACTAATCTAATAATGTTGTAATAAATGAAATTGGGCAATAGATGATAGTAAGGCAGTAAAGCAAAAAATTTGTTTTTCAACACCTGCTGATGCCCGCCAAATGGATTTTGCCACGGTGGAAAACCAAAATATACAACCCCTCCTTCTTTCAAAATACTCTTGATTCCATGTATCATCTCTTTCGCCTTTGTTGGTGTTTTCACCAACAAGCTACCGTCTAAGTTGTTGGTGAAAACACAACAAAGGCGAAAAAGGGCATTACGATTGATTTCGCCTTTATTGGTGTTTTCACCAACAAGCTACCCTCTAAGTTGTTGGTGAAAACACAACAAAGGCGAAAATTTTTGTTGAACAGGATTTATTTTTCATACATTTCAACCTTTGATACATTTACAGTGTCTTTAAAGAAACTTGAAATAAGATGAAAATAAAATCCCTTATTGTGTCTTTGACACTCATTTCTTTTTTGACAGATTGTCAAAAGGAATCCGTAAATCCTTCAATTGAAGGTAATTATTTAGTGAACGATTTTAAGGCTTTGGAGAGATATGAAGACCCAAAAATGTGTTTACAGTGTGGTCCAATGGAAGTATTTCCTTCAAAGATTTCATTAGTTAAAACATCAGAAACCTACGATTTAATAATTACTGGAGAACATTTTAAAGCAAATAGTAATTCAAAAGAACCTTTTTCTAATCTTTTTAGGAATATAGTTGTAACAGAAGATAGAATTTTATCGACTATTTCGTTTAAGGGTTTAGTAATTGGACAAATCGAAAATGGTAATCTGAAAATTTCTAATTTAATTTTTGAAATAGGAAATAAACCGAGTTCTCTTGTTGATACAAAATATTTTTTCATAAATGCTAAAAAATAAAAAAAGGCTTTCAGATTTGATTTCTGAAAGCCTTTTTTAAATCTACAACCCAACCGCAGTCCGCTGAATGAATGCCGTTAAATCTGCCCCAGTGAGCATATTTTGCGACAATAACGCCAAATCATAAACTTGCTTCGCTAATTTCTTTTGTTCTTCAACGTCCGTAGTTTTCAGGATTTTATCAATCGTTGTGTGATTGGCATTCACCGACACAATGTAGTTGTTCGGCATATTCCCAAACATACTCATGCCACCTCCGCCACCGTTGCGAGACATATCCGCCATTCTACGCATGAACTCGTTTTGCGTAATCACCGCTGGCAATTCATCCGTTGGCATCGCTTCCAAATTCACGACTTTCGTAGTGTCATTTATCACCGCATCAAAAATCTTTTTCACCGTCTCTTTATCCGTTTCTGAAAGTACCGATTCCAAGGTAATTCCTTTGTCAATCAATTTTTCAACGGTATCAGCATCAACTCGCTTCAAATTAGTTTTCACCAATTTTGATTCCAACATATTGATAAAATGACTATCCAAAACCGTGTCTAATTTCAAAACATCATATCCTCTTTTCTTGGCAGATTGAATAAAACCGTCTTGCCCCTTCACGTCATTAGTGTATAGATACGTAACGTTTTCATCCTTATCGGTCTGATTGGCTTGCACTGATTCTGCGTATTCATTTAACGTAAAGTACTTACCTTCAACGTTTTGCAATAAACAATAATCTTTCGCACGGTCATAGAATTTATCGTCCGAAATCATTCCGTATTTTACAAAAATGCCAATGTTTTCAAATTTTGCTTCAAATCCTTCACGGTCAGTTTTGAATAAATCGCCTAATTTATCGGCTACTTTTTTCGTGATATATGAATTAATTTTCTTCACATTTCCATCCGCTTGCAAGAAACTCCGAGAAACGTTCAAAGGAATATCGGGCGAATCAATCACGCCATGTAACAACATCAAGAACTCTGGAACGATGTCTTTTACTTCGTCCGTAATAAAAACTTGACGGCTGTATAATTGTATTTTCTCCCGTTGAAGTTGCAATTCATTTTTGACTTTCGGGAAGTATAAAATACCCGTTAAGTTGAAAGGATAATCCACGTTGAGGTGAATCCAGAACAAAGGTTTCTCGGTGTAGGGATATAATTCTTCGTAAAATTTGAGGTAATCTTCATCCGTTAAATCATTGGGAGATTTTGTCCAAATGGGGGCGGGGTTATTGATGATTTTAA
>JANXML010000300.1 GCA_025354645.1 Arcicella sp.
AAATGTTCTGGGCGAATTGTGAGTTTATCAATTGCTAAGTGCATGGCTTTCATGCTGGCTTTTAGGATGTTTATTTCATCAATTTCCTGATTTGAAACCTCCGCAATTTCCCATGCAAGGGCATCACGTATAATGTCCATACGCAACGTTTCACGCTGTTTCTTCGTAAGTTGTTTTGAGTCATTCAGTAATTTATGTCGATAATATTTTGGCAAAATTACTGCCGAAGCAACCACAGAACCAGACAAACAACCACGACCCGCTTCGTCTAATCCCGCTTCGATTAATGACTCATTAAAATAACTTTTTAACATCTTTTTCGTTTTTATTTACCAATTACTTTAAAATTTATTACATGCAATATATTTAACTATTTGATTGACAGTATTTTAAGTTAAAATTAACCCCCTTTTATTATTTAAAACTATTAACAAAGTCATTGCTTTTGGCATGATTTATGCTATGATTTTAGTGGAAATTCATACAGCTTTGTATAAAATACCGCCCTAATTTGCCCATCAAAAATCCTTACTGATATGAAACAACTCGCCAAATTACATTCATGGAACGAAAATTGTCAGAACTAAAAAGGACTCACGATAACAATACAATGCCTAAATTAAGAAAAATTGGACTTACTCTCACGTTGGCGACTGCTCTTTTGAGTAATGTTTCTGCCCAACAAGCAAATCCGTTGTTGAATGATGCGATGCGTCATTTTGAACTGCGGAGTTTTCCGACTGCCATTCAGAAATTTGAAAGTCTTTTGAAAGATGGATCTGCCACGCTTTCAGATACTGAAAAACTATCAGCACTTTTGAAATTGGCGAGTAGTTATAAACAAGCCAACGATGGAGCAAATGCTGAGCGAGTTTTTCGTCAGATCTTTGCTTCAAGTTCAGATTTGATGGGTGATAATACGAAATCATACTTACAGTTTGCTCAGGTTTTAGCGGAAAACGGAAAATATAAAGAATCACAAGAATATTACGATAAATTTAGCACCTCACAAGTTGTTGAAAATCAAGCCATTAATTCCTTTAAACCCCTTGCAACTTCCAAAATTTCAGAAGATGTCTCTGCCCTTACGAATGGAAAAGGAAAGTATAAGGTTGATTTTTTAGATTTCAATACGGCAAATCCAGAATTTAGTCCGATGTATTATCGTGATGGAATTGTTTATTGTTCGGGTAAAGGTTCGGGAACGAGTTTACTGAATGAAAAAGGTGGATATTTAGATTTATTTTATTTGAACGATATCAGTAGCGTACAAGGCTTAGGAAGTGATGGAAATGCTAAAAAATCGAAAAGAATATCATCGGGTGGCGTAAAATCTTTGGGTAATGATTATTATTCTCGCCCAACGGCTAATGATTCCAAAACCTTAAATTTCTTTGGAGGAACGGAAGAACAAGTTGCCAAAGTGAAAGGTCAAATTGCTGAATCTGAGATATTTAGCAAAACTCTAAACACTAAATTTCATGAAGGTCCAGCTACTTTCAGTAAGGATTTTACGCAGATAATTTTTACCAGAAACAACTACAATGCGGGTGAAAAGGGTGCAAGTGAAGATAACGTAACAAAATTAAAACTTTATTCTGCCGAGAATGCAAACGGAGCGTGGGGCGAAGCAACAGAATTACCATTCAATGACGATGAATTCTCAACGGCTCACCCGTCATGGTCGAAAGATGGTAAATTTCTTTATTTTGCCTCCGACCGTGAAGGTGGTTTTGGCGGTATGGATATTTGGGTAGTTGATTACAAAAATGGTAATTGGGGCGAACCCAAAAACTTAGGAAAAGACGTTAATTCAAAAGGCGTAGATGCTTTTCCATTCGTGGATGATAAAGGAAATTTGTATTATTCATCCGACGGTTGGGGTGGCGATGGTGGTTTAGATTTGTTTTTTGTGGAAATGAAAAACGGAGCAAATACTAATAAACCCGTAAGTTTAGGTGAACCTTTCAACTCGCCGAATGATGATTTTGGTATTATTACCGACGGAAATCGCAAGACAGGTTATTTTAGTTCCGACCGCAAACGTGGCGAAGATGATGATATTTATCGTTTCTCACGTGAGGCAGGTTCAGCGTATGAATGTCGTGAAATGACAGTTAGTATTTTTGATCCAGAAACCAAAGAACCTATTGCCGATACCGATGTAGAAATTAACCCAAAAGGAGGAGCTTCTGAGAAAAAAAGAACAGATAAGAACGGGAATTTGAAGTTTTGTACGGGTCAGAATTTAGATTATTCAATGAAAATTGGGAAAGAAGGATACATAACCAATTTTGTAGGTTATTCAACCAAAGGTGAAGCCGACGATGAACCTTCACGCTTGGAAGTGCCTTTGATGAAAGTGCAAATTGTGGAACCAGAGCCTGAACCACAGGCTGTTATCGAAAAAGTGGTTGTGCCTACGTCGCCATCCGCACCCGTGTACAAGCCCGAAGCACTCACAAAAAAGAAATCATTGTTGAAAGGAGTTGTGAAGACAGAGCTTGAAAAAACGCCGATTGAAGGCGTTTTAGTAACGTTCAAAAATGATTGTGATAATTCAACGCAACAAGTCATGACGGGTGCAGACGGTGTTTATGCCTTCAATATGACCGATGGTTGCGATTATACCTTGGAAGTTTCAAAGGATGGCTACGGAACGAACGTCAATAAAATTAAGAAAGTAAAGAAGGGCAAAGCCAAAGAAATTTCATTGGGCTTAGGGCTTTTCAAAGAGGGCGATGTCATCACGATGGATAACATTTATTACGATTCAAACAAAGCTGGTATTCGTAAAGATGCGGCTCGTGAATTGGATAAATTAGCGGCAACGCTACAAAAATTTCCTTCGATGGTGATTGAATTAGGTTCGCACACCGACAGTAAAGGCGAAGCACAGGACAACATGAATCTTTCAGAAAAAAGAGCCCAAGCTGCCGTCGATTATATTGCCAAGAAAGGCATTGAAAAGAGTAGAATGTTAGCAAAAGGCTACGGAGAGAGCGATTTAGTGAACACTTGTGTGGACGGCGTAAGTTGCACCGAAGCCGAACATCAAAAGAACAGAAGAACTACGGTAAAGATTATCAAAGTTAGAGCTGAATAGTTTTTGGATTAAAATTTTATAGAACCTCTCAATTTGTTTTGGGAGGTTTTTTTATTTATTCCCAACATCTCATCCTTAAAAATTACAAATTTACAAGACCAATTTACCAAACAACCCATTCAAAATTGTAAGAATTCAACCTTTTACATATCTTTAAGATTATTATTCAAATTTCAGGGATTTGGGCAGTATTTTACTAAAACCAAAACCTTAAAACCTAATAAAAATCAATCATGCAAAGATTAACCGTTGCGGGCAGATTAATTATCACCGCCATTATTATCGCCGCCATTTATTTTGGCTTCAAAATGTTTGGAGGACAAGAAGCCCTCAAAAAATTAGCTCCTGAGACAACAACTGAAACCGCTGCCACAACCTCAGAATCAACTTCTGAAAGTTCAGCAAGTTCCTCAGAATCAAGTAGTTCATCTTCAAATTCAGAATCATCGGCTTCGGACGGTGGACAAAAACCTACTTTCAGTTATACTCCTCCTGGACCGGTGGCGGGTAAATTGAAAGGCGTTGTTGAATTAGGAGCTTCGGGTTTCAATTCGTTTATCATTAGAATTGATGCTGATAAAAACTGGAAACAAGAAAAAGCCGAGTTTGGTAACAGTTTAGTGATGGAAAATATGGCTTCGGATGATGACATCAGAATTGGCTTGAAAAAGTATATCGGTGGAATGTTAGATTATGGCGTAAGCGGAAAAGATATTCACTTCGTAGTGAGTTCGGGAGCCATGAAATCGGAGGTTACACAGAAGATTATCAACGTCTTAAAATCTTTAAAATACTTCGTAAACACGGTCACGCCTGAAAAA
>JANXML010000317.1 GCA_025354645.1 Arcicella sp.
CCCAAGGTCTGAGGGAATTCGTTTACGGAAAGAGCAAAGGTCTTTTTTCTCAAATGTCGTTTTTTGAGTTCTCGTTCCAAAATAAAACCAGGATGAATACCTTTTATAATTTCTAAATTATTCATATAACAAAAGTAAGCAAATTTGTTTACTTTTAAAGTAAAATGAAAAAAGTCTTAATCCTACGTGGACTCCCTGCAAGTGGAAAATCCACGTATGCCAAAAATATATTAGCCGAAAATCCACACGCTTGGAAACGCCTCAACAAAGACGAACTCCGTGCGATGTTGGACGATTCTGTGTATTCTAAAACGAATGAAAAATTTGTTCAACGGGTGAGAGATATGATGCTCATGGAGGCTTTGAAGGACGGAAAACACGTGGTAATTGATGATACCAATTTATCAGAAAGTGCCATTAGTCGCATCAGGCAGGTGGTGGATAATTATTGCAATCAAACGGGGCAACAAGTGCATATTGAGTTCAAAGATATGGAAACGACTTTGGAGGAGTGTTTGGAAAGAGATAAAGTTCGGGAGAAAAAAGTGGGCGATGATGTGATTATGAAAATGTATAAACGGCATATTTTGGAAGATGAACGTGGACCGCATTATCAAAAACAGGACGAAACATTGCCGTCCGCCATCATCTGTGATTTGGACGGAACGCTCGCCATTATTCACGACAGAAGTCCCTTTGATTCGAAGAGTTGTGAACGGGATTTGTTGAATAAACCCGTGGCAGAAATCTTGAAAACGTACTACGAAAAGGGCGTGAAAATCATTTTTATGTCGGGGCGAGAAGATGATTCACGAAATCAGACAATGAATTGGTTATACTACAATAAAATCCAGTATGATGCCTTGTATATGCGTACAACGGGCGACCAGCGTAAGGATTCAATCATAAAAAAAGAATTGTACGAAGCTCATGTCAAAGGACAATTTTTCGTACAATTCGTTTTAGATGACCGCAACCAAGTGGTCGATTTATGGCGTTTAGAGCTTGGTTTGCCCTGTTTGCAGGTTAATTATGGAGACTTTTAACAGTTATTAGTGAACAATTATCAGTAAACAGTTATCAGCAAACTGAATTTACTTTAAAAAAGCGAATTTTGGAACTTGATTCTCCAAAATTCGCTTTTTGATAACTGATAACTGATAACTGATAACTGATAACTGTTTACTGTTTTGGTAATTCAAAAACCGCAATTTTTAATCTTTCTTTTGAAATTTTATCATTAGCAATCTGCAACTCAGCACTCACTCTCGATGCACTTGGCGAAGACTGCAGAACACCTGTCCTGATATAGTCTAAGGCTGATTTTAAACATGCTTCTGACGGATCGCCCAAGTCACGAGTAATGTCGTCGGTTTGAACTTTATCAACCGTAAAACCTTGATAAAAATTATCAAATCCTACTGAATTTACATTCTTCAATGCCACTGGAAAAACATAAGAATCCATTACGGGCAAAGCATAATATCCCACTGGTTTCCCGTGTGTGGTACCTCCAATCAACTTTACCGTCATAACAGGCTTCAAACCATTAATCAATTCTTCACTTGCCGAAGCTGTTCCTTTCGTTACAATAATCGATATTCGGCTCAATTTTAAACTATTAGCCAGACTTTTAAAATAATCTGTACTATTATATTTGGAATATTTACTGTTATGAACCGAACTTACAAACACTTTTCCAACCGCTGATGAAGGAGCAATTAAACTACCTAAATAACTTGCAACTGTGCCATATCCACCTCCATTATAACGCATATCCAAAACCAATTCTGTAACATTTTTAGCTTTAAAATCGGCAAAAACTTTGTCTAATTCATTCTTAGTATCTTGTCCACTATTAGCTCCTAAAAACGAGTCAAAAGCAAAATATCCTACGTTATTTCCATTAATCAAAAACACTTTTGGACTCATCACATAGTCGGATTTATAGGCTACAGATGTCAAAGTAATGGTTTGTTGCGTTCCATCAGGTTTTTGAAAAAGTACCGTTTGTGATGACTTATTCAATTCAGTATTTAACTTGTCAATATTCGCATAAGTTGCATCTACACCATTGAATTTCAATACTTTCCATCCACGTTTCACGCCTTGCGTACCTGCAGAAGACTGCGAATAAACCAATTTAACTCGCAAATCTGCATCTCCCACAAAGCCATATTCAGCCCCTGTGTCTGAACTGTTTCCACTTACAACATTATCCCACGTTTTTTTATCTATCACAAAACTCCAACGATCCTGATATTTTCCGTTTACGAATGGGCTATACGTTCTCACTTTTTTCATGACCGAATCTGCCGTAGGATACGTA
>JANXML010000325.1 GCA_025354645.1 Arcicella sp.
GTAGCTTGTTGGAGAAAACTCCAACAAAGGCGAATGACTCATTAGAAATTGTTTTAATAAAAATTAACCATAACAGATTAATATGGAAAAATCACTTCAAACCCTTATCGGTTTCGCCTTTGTTGGTGTTTTCACCAACAACTCGGACGGTAGCTTGTTGGAGAAAACTCCAACAAAGGCGAATTGTTTTAATAAAAATTAACCATAACAGATTAACATGGAAAAATCACTCCAAACCCGTATCGGTTACTTCTTTATTGGTGTACTCATTGTCACTGTATTAGGATTTTATAAAACATATCTCGTAAAATTTCCAGATTTTGCGGGTTTTACTTCTGCCCATCATTTTCATGGAGCGGTTGCTCTCACTTGGATATTGATGCTGATTGTTCAACCATTTTTGATAAGAGCAGGTAAATATAATATCCATCGCATGGTTGGGAAATTTTCTTATTTGGTAATGCCCCTTTTTGTCATTTCCTTATTTTTTGTCGTAAAAGCGGGTTACGAAAGAAACATCAAAACACTTACCGAAGAGAACACGCTGGCTGCCATGACTAATGGTATTCCCGAAATGTTTTTTATGACATTACTTTTTGGACTTGGTATGTATTATAAAAACAAAATCGCTTTCCATTTAAGATTTTTATCCAGTACGGGTATCATCATTTTGGGTCCAGGATTGGGTAGATTTTTAGGGGTTAATCTACAATTACCATTGCCAATCATCATATTATTAATGATTAGCCTTACCGCTGGTATTGCCCTGGTGTGGCTGATAATGGATATTAGGCAAAAAAAATCGGCGTTTCCGATGGCTACTTTACTCATCATTTGCTTTGTAGCTGCTTTTATTGGGAGTCATAATCATTCGGCTTGGTGGCAATCGTTTGCTGGTTGGTTTGCTAAGACATTATTTTAACATATAAACTAAAAAACTTACCTCAACAAATGAAAAATAATACCATTTCCAACCGCATCACAGTTATTGATGCCTTGCGAGGCTTTGCCCTTTTGGGAATCATCGTCAATCATTGTAGCCAAGAATTTTTGGCAGGACCCACGCCGCCTTCCTTTCCAAATTTCAATATTTTTTCGCCCTCGGATGCTTTTTTTGGGCAGATAATGAGCTATCTGACCTTAGGAAAATTCTTTACAATTTTCTCTTTTTTATTCGGGCTAAGTTTTGCCATCCAGATGGATTCTGCCGCAAAAGATGGTCGTCCTTTTGCGGGCAGAATGTTGTGGCGAATCTTGATTTTATTTATCATCGGCTTCATTCATAGTATGTTTTACTCTGGCGATATTCTCAGGATTTATGCTATTTTGGGCGTATTCCTTTTATTGATGCGAAACCTCAATAATCGTGTTATACTCATTTTGGGCTTGTTATTGGTTTTGAATACACCATTAATTTTTGTCAGAATCCAAACACAATTTGCTCCTCCACCCACGGCTCAACAAATGGAAATGGGGAAAAAGCAAGGCGAAGGTTTTGTGAAAATGGCAAATGAAACATTCAATATTAAGCAAAACGGAACGCTTGCCGAGGTGGTAAAAATGAACTTTCACGGAGGCTTATTGGGAACTTTGGGTTTTCAGTTATTCACAGGAAGATTATTCATCACCCTCGGACTGTTTTTATTGGGTTTATGGGCAGGAAGGCGAAAGATTTTTATCGAAAATTTGGGCAATAAACATTTCTTCCAACGGCTACGTATATGGTCGGGGGTTATAGCGTTGATTTCTACTTTGACGGTTATTTTTTTAGGAGGCATCGTTATGGGACCGCCCACTCTTGGCTGGCGTGGAGTAATTGGTGCAACGGCTTTTGACATTCATCAAATCTCGCTTTCGGTCTTTTATATTTCAGTAGTTACTTTAATTTATTGGAAAACGCAACCCATTTTCCTTCGATTGTTAGTTGCAGTGGGGCGTATGGGCTTAACCACTTACCTCTGCGGTACAGCCTTTGGGGCATTAACTTTCTTTGGTTATGGTCTGGGATTGATTGGACACATTGGCGTTACGGCTTCCGTCATTGCAGGAGTTATATTTTTTGCGTTACAAATCCCCTTTTCAAATTGGTGGCTATCTAAATATCAATTTGGACCCGTGGAATGGCTTTGGCGTAGTTTGACTTATGCAAAAGCTCAAATTTGGAAGAAAGAAAATTATTCAATTGTTCAAAATTCTTAATAAAGAAAAATATGAAAAAGACTTTCAAATTTTATTCCTTGTTACTTGGTGCATTGACATTGATTATTTCTTGTTCAAAAACAGACGTAACGCCCGCAGTCGTAACTCTGCCTGCCACAGTGTTTTGTAAACTCAACAAAATGGTCAATAACCAAGGCACTTACGAATTTACTTACGATACAAAAGGGAATATTTCCAGCTATACGCTCACAACCCTTGATGGCAATAATACTCAGCAATTAAGGTATAACTGCAATTATGATGCTAACAACAAACTACAATCTGCTACGCAATCATTCTCAATTAACGGTAAAATTCAAGCGGGAGGGGGATTTTTTGTCTATATTTTTACGGCTGACTTGCTAACCAGTATTAATTATTTTTCTTCTTCAAGTAGTACGAAGCCTTTTGCAAACAGTGTTCTAAAATATGATGCGAATAAACGTTTAGTCGAAAATGTCTATCAAAATGGTGCTTACACCAATACCGATAAATACGGATATGATACAAATGGCAATTTCACTCGTCACTCATCCTTAGACTCCGTTGGCTACGTGGACGACCTTGTAAATACATACGATATAAGCAAAAATACAGAACAAATATTGGCTAAATTACTTCCTTTTGACCTTGCCACTGGGCAACCTTGGAAAGTGAATATTGTCATAACAACCAAAGATACTTATACTGAACCCCAAGCTAAACCCATTATCACCACGGGCAATCGTACCAATCTCAAAACCGATGCAAAAGGGTGGGTAATCAGTAGCACTTATACTTTGTCGGATGGTACGGTTACCAACGAAACCAATACACTTTCTGATTGTAATTAAAAACCAAGCAAATATCATGAAAATGCGTAAAACTCTAAAATACCTTGGCATATTCGTATTAGTAGTAATACTTGCCGTCATTGGCTATGTGTACAGCCTTACTTTTACCCCTTATGGTCGCTTACAATGGGGGCAGGCTTTGACAAAAAAACTGGTTACAAGAAAGCCTGGAGATCTGGATGCAATCAAAAAAATGACTTTAGCTGAGAGGTATCATTTAGCTGATGATTTCAAAGTAGATGATGATGAAAATATAAAAGTGGATTTAATAAAAATTACATCTGATAGTCTATCAACCTATATTTTTAAGCCCAAAAATATAACCTTCAATTCACCTGTGATTGTATATTTTCATGGGGGTGGATTTACCGCACCATGGACTAATGTTTCAAAATGGTTTGCCTTGCGATTAGCTAAGATTTTCAATTATATGGTAGTGGCAGTAGATTATCGAGTAGCACCAGAACATCCCTTCCCTATTCCTAATAATGATTGCTATGCTACATTGAAGTGGACTATCGAAAATATTGCAAAGTATAAAGGTAATCCCAATAAAATTATTGTCGCAGGAGAAAGTGCTGGTGGAACACTTGCCGCCTTAACTGTGCAGCGTGCAAAAACAGAAGGACTATCTAATATTAAATACCAAATATTGGATTGTCCAGTGGCTGATTTTAATATGAACTATGAATCCTATAAAAATTTTAAACATGGTTTTGTACTTGAGGAGGAAGATGCATTATGGTCTTTAGATGCTTATGTACCAAAGAATGTTGATAAGTTAAGTCCTGAAGTATCCCCATTGCGTAGTACTGATTTATCTGGGCTTCCACCTGCTTATATAGTTACTTGTGAATTCGATATTGTAAGAGACAGTGGTCGTGCTTATGCCCAAAAACTTAAAGATTCCAAAGTAACAACTATGCACAAAGAAATGAAGGGCTATTTGCATGTCATGATGGGACCATTTAATCAAGGTGATAGCGATAAACTTTATGATGATATAGCTGAGGAAGCTAAGAAGTATGTGAAGTGAAAAGTTTTAAATAAAACAAACCAAAATCATGCAAACACGTACATTGTCGCCATTGTTGGTGTTTTGCTAACAACTTGGACGACATTAGCTTGTTGCCATTGTTGGTGTTTTCACCAACAACTCGGACGACATTAGCTTGCTGATAAAAACACCCAAAAAAGGCGAAAATGACACAGCTCAAAATCTAAAATAAAACTTTATAGAAAATTTAAAATACAAGAAGATGATTGACAGACGAGAATTATTAAAAAATTTAGGACTTTTAACCAGTACTACTGTTTTACCTTTTAACGACTTATTGGCAAATGACAAGCCGCCATATGAGACTTCAAACGAACTTGTACCCGTTTTAATTTTACCGAAAGAAGGAGAAAAAGCTAACTACGGTAACAGCGGTTCAACATCTTACATCCGTAAAATCACAAAGCAACATACGGGAGGAGCATTTTCTTGTTTGGATACAGTTTTAAAAAATGGTTTTCTTGGAGCACCACCACATTTACACCAAGGAATTGACGAACTAATGTACGTTCTTGATGGAACTGTGACGGTTATGGTTGGCAATGACATTGTGGAAGTACCTGCGGGTGGGTGGCATTTGCGACCACGAAAAATAATGCACTGTTTCTGGAACAAAAGCGGAAAAGATGCCCATGTTATAGATATGTTTTTACCAGGAGGTTTAGACGAATATCTATTTGAATTATGTGCAACCTATAAAAAATTTGGTGTAGTGAAACCCGATGAAGTTGAAAAATTCATTCATAAGTATGACATAGAAGTACATTTTGAATTGCTTGAACCAATCATAAAAAAGTATCAGTTAAAGTTTTGATTTTCTGCTATTATTTATACAGAAGCCTTCGGTTTTTCACCGAAGGCTTCCGTATAAAACTCGTATAAATCATAGTTGAACCAAGTTTTAATTTTATGAAATAAATCTAATACAAAACGATGAAAACATTAATCCTCATTCCTATTTTATGGGCGTTTAGTCACACGATAAATGCCCAAATAAGCCTCAAAGGAACGGTTCAAGATTCTCTGGGAAAAGCCTTGCCTTTTGTGTCCGTAGCTGTTTTGAAAACAGATTCATCATTGGTGAAAGCCACTGCCAGCAATGAGCAAGGTGAATTTAATTTTGAAAAAATCAATTCTGGAAAATACATCATCAGAGCATTCTCGGTTGGTTTTTTGAAAAAATACACTCAGGTTTTTGAAGTAGAAAATGAAAACTTACAATTACCTAAAATATTACTTTTTGAAACGGCTACTCAACTGAAAGAAGTGCAAATAACTACCAAACGCCCATTTATCGAACAACAAATAGACCGTATGGTGGTGAATGTAGCCAACAGCATTGTGGGCAGTGGCAGTACCGCCCTTGAAGTGCTAACAAAAGCCCCTGGTATCACGGTAGATTTTCAGCGAGAACAAATTGAATTGAAAGGAAAAGATGGCGTAGCGGTTCAGATTGATGGGAAATTGTCTTATTTATCGGGTTCTGATTTGGTGGGAATGTTGCGGTCAATGTCGAGCGATAATATTGATAAAATAGAAATTATCACCAATCCCTCCGCCCGTTATGATGCCGCTGGCAACGCTGGAATCATCAATATTCGCTTGAAAAAGAACGTAAATTTAGGCACAAATGGACTCTTCACTTTGGGTGCTGGCACGGGCGAACATTACCGTACCAGAAGTAGCTTACAACTCAATCACCGAAGCGAAAAACTCAATATTTTTGGAAATTATAGTATTAACAAAGGTGGTAATTTTTGGGACTTAACGCTTGAACGAAATCAACCAGACGGTAATCTTCGTAATTATATAAATCAAAAAACGCATTTAATTTTAGATGATTTAGGGCAAAGTGCCAAAGCAGGAATGGATTATTCGCTCAGTAAAAACACCACAATCGGGATTGTTTGGACGGGTTTTTGGACGAATCATAACGAAAATGGATACGCTAATTTTGAGGCAAAAAGATTACTTACTGAACCCATTTATTTTCAAACTTCTACGCAAAAAACGTTTTACACCAATTCCCAAAACCAATTGGGCAACCTTAATTTTCAACACATTTTCAAAAATAAAGCTCAAATATCGGCTGACTTGGACATTGGACATTTCCTAAGAGATAATAATAATGACTTGAATACCAATGCTTTGATTTTAGGAATTGGGGCAATTCCGCCTTTGGCACAACTTATAAACGCCACCAATACCAACATTGATTTTTTGACCATTAAGGCAGATTACAGCTTACCTATTTCAAAAATATGGAAGATCGAAACTGGGTTTAAATACGCTAAGGTGCTGTCTGTCAATGATGTACGGTTGAGTAGCGGAGAAAAAGACAAAACCGTTATCGACCCTAATTTATCCAGTCATTTTGAATATGATGAACAAGTGAATGCAGGATATTTTAGTTTTTCGGGAAAAATAAACAAAATAGAATTACAAGCAGGATTACGAGCAGAACATACTCATTCGGTAGGAAATTTGAATGTTCCCAACCAAATAAAAACCCGTGATTATCTCAATTTGTTTCCGTCTTTGTTTCTATCAAAACCCATTTCTGAGAAAGAGAATATTATTTTTTCGTACAGTTACCGTATCGACCGACCCAATTACCAAAACCTAAATCCTGCCCGTGGTTTTGTTGATTTATACGCTGTTTCACAGGGAAATATAGACCTTCGTCCGCAATATACGCACGCTCTCGAACTACGATATGCTCATAAAAATGGCTTTTTTGGTTCATTGGCAAGCAATTTTATCAGTGATTGGGTGTTGGCAATAAATAACGTAATTGACGGTAATAAAATAATTCGACAATCGCAAAATTTGGGTGATGCTCAAAGTTATATTCTCACGCTTGGAATGCCCCTTACTATTTCAAAAGCATGGCAAATGCAAACATCATTGTTGGGTTTATACAATCAGTTTCAGTTTGAATATGAGGGTAAAAATCTTACTACCAAAAACTTTTCGGGTCGTTTAAATTTTAGTAATGGCTTTACCCTCGGACACGGCTGGACGGCTGAATTGAACGGTTGGGTAAACAGTCCAAGAATCAACACCATTCAAGAAATTCCTTGGTTGAGCAACTTTGATGCGGGTCTTCAAAAGATTGTAAATCAGAAAGTTAAGGTAAAATTAAGTCTGCAAAATATCTTTTTTACCCCAGTAGTAATCACCGTAATCAATGGCGTAAATAGTTATCAAAATGACCGTTTGCAAATGGACACTCGTATCGTGATGTTGAATATGAATTATGTATTTGGTAATCAGAAAGTGAAAGCCAGCCGCCAACGCAAGTCTGGGGCAGAGGACGAAAGCAAGCGGGCGAATTGAGAAAATAGGGTTTTACTATAATTTATACGGGAAAAAACGCTGGCAGGGTTTTGAACCCTACCAGCGTTAGACCAGATTCTGATTTCCGAATAAGTCTTTCGCTATTTCGCCATTGTTGGTGTTTTCACCAACAACTCGGACGGTAGCTTGTTGGTGAAAACACCAACAATGGCGAAAATTGATAAATTATAATTCTAATAAAATGACATCAAGTTCGTCAATATTTGCAAATCCTTTATCAAACGTAATGAGTGGAATGCCCAGAAATATAGCTGTGGAGGCAATGATGGCATCAGGTAGTTTGATGCGGTGTTTTTGTTTTAAAGATATGGTAATATTTTTTATGCCAGGTTCAACATCAACCATAAAACAATCTTCAAAGATTGATTTAAAAAACGAAATGTCGAGTTCTGAGATTTTATACCATCCCAAAAGTTCTATTTCAGAAATGACAGAAATACAAACGTCTTTATCAATCAAATGGGGCTGGATATTTCCTTTCCCTTCTGAAAGATTAATAAAAACATTGGTGTCGGCTAAAACCTTAGTTCCATTCATTTCTTACTTGCTTTTGATATTCCATACCATCAAATCCACGTTTCAATTTTCCAGCATATTTGCTTGGGTCAAAGCCTTTTTGGGCTTTTTTAGGCTGGTTTGCGATGGTTTTTAATGCTTCGTCAATGGCATTGGCAGGAGCATCTTTTTTGATAATAATGACCATAGTTTTACTTTTTAATTTTCACAAATGTAATCAATATTCAAACAAATGAACAAATACCTTAACAATCTTACACCCATGCGAGGCATTGCAGCCTTACTTACTGTCATTTTCCATGTAGATCTCATGTTAGGTAACGGTGGCGATATGTTCTCGCCATTGTTGGTGTTTTCACCAACAACTCAGACAGCAGTTGATTTTCGCCATTGTTGGTGTTTTCACCAACAACTC
>JANXML010000373.1 GCA_025354645.1 Arcicella sp.
GAGAAAGTTTATATTTTTCAATCAATTTTGCAGATTGCGTTCCTTTACCTGCCCCAGGAGGTCCAAACAAGACGAGATTTAACATTCGTTTTATTAATTGTTTAAATGATTATCATTGAGAACCACAAAGTTACGATAAGCGTTTGAATATTAATAGTAATAGACATTCGGCATTACAAAAGAAAGCCTTGTAAAAATGAATTTACAAGGCTTTTGGATTTTAGTTTATTCAAACAAAATAGGTTAATTCACCTTTATCAATTTCTTACTGATAAAAATCTCCCCTACTTTCAATTGACAAATGGATGCACCCGTTGGCAGTGCTTCTGTGATTGGATAGTTAAAATGCCCCTTTGCGTGTGAGCCATCCGCAATGACTTTTACGGAATTACCCATCATATCAAAAAACTCTAATTTTACGTGCGTATCATCTTCTGGAACATCAAATTCTACTCTGAAATCTTTGTCTGTGGGGTTTGGATAGAGTTTCATGTTGATACCTCCGTAGGTTTCATCGTTTTCTTCAACGCCTTCACGGCAAGATGTACAACTGACTAACGCTAATGCCTGTGCTGTGGATTGCCAGTTATTTCCATTTCTTACAAAACACCTTGTACTTCCACTACTTATGGTATGTGTATTTGTAGTACTCAAACAACCACTTAATGGAGGGGCATAAGTGTTTCCTATTGTCCAACAATATGCTGAAGAACCAGAGGGAACAGAAAATATAAAATTAGAACCTGATTTAACAACAGATAATGTTGGAACAGGAGTTGATGGTATACGATTGAAACTAGTAAGCGGTGAAGGAATTACAGGCACAATTGGGTCAACTTTAGAACTCCACAAGTTAGCTAATACTGTAACTCCTCCATTTGCGGCAACTCCTCCATTTGCGAGTTCATCAAAATGCGTTTGATCAGTTACAGCAGGATTTCTATATATTCCAGTACCCACAGTTATGAATGGAGAAAATAATGAAACTCTGTATGTATACATATCAGTTAAAGGACCAAGAAGTACACTACCTCCATTCGTACTTCCTGATTGTCCATTTCTTACAGCGTTAGCATTACTGTTAGGGATAGAAGTCTCTCCTGACATATTATCTTTACTGTATGAGACTTGTGCAATCATCCAAGACAAATTAGTACTACCAAAATCAGTTCTTGATTTCGCTATCACATCGTTCAGAAGTGTTGTATATGTAGCAGAATTTCTCGTGAGTTCTGAGTTCGGATTAAAGCTATTAAAAGCATCTGATTCACCTTGATGCCATAAAACAGCCCTTACACCAAAAAGTGGTATATACCAGTTAAGAGTATTCCTAAGAGTTAAATATGGTTGCCCAATGTAGTAAAGAGGGTCTGTTTGACCAGCAACAAAATTTATACACCATTGTGATAAATCATTAAATCTTTTAGCAGCTGTTGTTATGTCTGTATAGTTAGCGTATGCCCCGTCACGCCAGTTTTTTACAGAACTCCCACCAGCACAAGTATTAAAAAAGGCCACTGGCATACCTCCATTTCTATCTGAAATTCTTTTTCCCAAAACTCCATAGCACCAACTATTATTTCCAGCTGGACCAATTAAATTATTCCCAGAAATTTTAGTCATATTTGGTATGTTTTCAAACCCTTTTCTACAATTCCATTCCTCATTATTTCCGACAACCCACTCAGGTATTACTGTTGAGGGTATTGCATTACCTGGTTGCCCTTGCCCATTTGACTGACCAGCAAGTATGAATACATCACCTACACCACACTTTGAAGTTGTAGTATAAGAAGAAACGCCACTACTGCCAGTTATTGTTATGGTGATAGTTAGTGAATACCACCCAATTGGTCTGCTGATGGTTCCGTTGAATAATCCTTTGGGAGCACTGGAAGTAATGGATGATGTGGAAGAAGTGCCTGATATTACAACACCACTTTCATTCAGTTTATTCGTACATGACACAGAATAACTGGAACCAGTAGGAGATGTAATTTGACCCGCAATTGGGATGTTAGCATTATTATTAATATCTCTTTGATAGACCCCTTGATAAACGGGTGCAGTCAGTAATACATACTGTCCTCTGGTAAATTGATTGCTTGATGATATAAATATCAACAATAAAATATATATTTTTTTCATCTTTATTTATGAGATTAAAGGCAATATATTACCCGTAGTGCATGAAATGCACTATGATAAATATTACCAGAAATGAATGATTTTTTTGAATCTTTATTCTTTACTTACCAATTTACTATAATCGGTAAGATTAATAAAAGGAATGTTTGACTTGTATGTACTATTGATTGCCCTAATAACCTCATTAGCAATAACAGCCTGACCAATGGCGGACGGATAGATACCATCTGCAGAAAAGAAATTGCCACGCAATCCACCACTGATTAGTAAATCACTATTAGCATTGTACCTATTAGTATTAATTTGGGCATAAATTTTTTCCAAATCTACCAATGCCAAATTACTCTCTTTAGCTGATTTTCTAACTGATTCATTGTATTGCTTAACGAAATTAACATTGATATTAAATTCCTGAGAGTCAATTATATCATTGTTGGATAATGTAAGAGATAAATTTTCTCCTTTTTTAAGATTTCTGAATATTGCATCAACATTTGGGGTCGGTTTTAGCAAAAAATTAGACGTCTCATTATGAATAAAGGTTTCATTATTTCTTGTTGTAATTATTGTAATACCTTTAGATTTATCAATTAATTCTTGTTTTGAGTACCAATTGAAATAAGCTAAATCTGATAAAAGTGGCCATGTAAAAACTACGCCTTTTGATGCTCCAGTATTTTTTTGAATACTTTTTTTATAATCCATTGGGTAAGAACCTCTATTTGATGTAACTAAATTATATCCATAACTTGAAAAAGCAGGTAAAGTATTGTCCTTTGCTAAAGTTATTAACATATCAAAATCATCTTCCACCATAAAGAAATTGACAGGTTGTTTAAACATCTGTTCTTGTAATGATGTCTTACTTATATCAACTGTGTTGGGTGACATTCGACTTGCAAAAACAGTCCCATTTGTCCATGTTTTGTTATTATAAAAAATTCCACAATCATTACAAATTGGGCTTGCAAAGCCGTGTCCAGTCTCAGGTATTCCATAATTATTAATTACTCCGCCCGTATATTTAGATAGTTCTGGCGGTCCCCCAGCTTTCAAAGTTGCCAAATTATTAGTTACTTCTTTCCAAACTGGATATTTTGAACCATCATCCATCAATTGTACATAACCCGTTCCATTCGCTTCATTTTCTCCAAAGAGCGGTGATTGAAAATCGGTAATTCCCATTTGGCGTGCCACTAAATTAGGGTACGCTGTCATTTGCCCAGCACGATATAATCCACCATTTCTAAACCCTGCCGTCATACCTCCACCAACAGCAACCATATTCATTTTTTCTCCACTTTTAACAATGTCTCCCATATCAGGAATTGCCATTTTAGCCGACAATAAAGCGTTTATATTCATACTGGATGTATATGAAATCTTTTCTTTAATAAAAAACTGTCGGTCAGAATCTGCAAATGGATATAACCCAGGAATAATAGACGAAAAATTATCTGGATTAGGATTGGAAGTTACATTCACGAGTGGTGTCTGCGTAACTCCAATTTTATCCGGCGGTAACTCACTGGTAGTGCAACTCAACAAAAGTACAGCACCACATAATTGAGGAAGTTTTAACATTGTTTTCATCTTCATTTCACTTTAAGTTTAAAATTTTCTTGAATAAATACTAATCATGACACAAAGCTAAATGGAATTATCCACATTCAAAAGGCATAAAAGCGGACAATAACGGACAAAAGCGGACATTTCAGTACACTGCACAATCTTCTATCAGTTGCTTTATTGAAAAGACGCAGCTCACTTTCAAAAGGTTGTTCCAGTTTTCAATTATTCGTTGAAACCTAATGCTCTTTTAATCATCTGCTGAGTTTGGGGAGAGAGCAAACCTTTGGGTATAGTGATGTCAGCTTGCTTTAATTTACGTCTGAGGGTGCGGTCGGTAGTGCCTAAATGTGCAGCAAATTCTTTGTGATTTCTGTAATGTTCCATAACGATAAATAAGTAGATTTTTTAGAGAAGTTTAAAAGCATAAATCAAGGTGATTAGTTTTAACGAAGTAAATTCAAGACAAATATAGAAATACCCCCCCCCCCCCCGTATTTCCTAATTTTTACTCAACTATTTTAACCATTGATTTAAACTAAATGTTTCATAACCTATAAATTATGCAAGCATACCTTTTTGTATTAAATTTACAAAAAACATAAACAAAAGATGGAAGAACTCTTCGCAACCGACAAAACCCGTGATATACTCCCACGCATTAAGGAATTTTTAGTAAAAGAAATTTATCCTCTTGAAACAGGGGAAAACATGACGGGAAGATTCTCGAAAGTAGCCAAAATTTTAGATGAGAAAAGAAAATTAGTCCGAGCAATGGGACTTTGGGGTTTGCAACACACCGAAGAAGAAGGCGGTTTGGGCTTGACCCTTTGCGAATTTGGGCAGGTGTCGGAGGTATTGGCAACTACGCCATTCGGACATTATACTTTCAATTGCCAAGCTCCTGATATTGGCAATATGGAATTAATCAATAAATATGCCTCTCAGTCTATCAAGGACGAATATTTACACCCCTTGATTGAAGGTAAAATCCGTTCGTGCTTCTCGATGACCGAACCCGAATACGCAGGTTCAAACCCTGTGAATATGGGAACAGTGGCAGTGCGTGATGGCGATGAATACGTGATTAATGGGCGTAAGTGGTTTACTTCCTCGGCAGATGGAGCGGCTTTTGCGGTAGTGATGGCGGTAACAAATCCCGATGCTGCACCGCACAAAAGAGCGAGTCAAATCATTGTGCCGACTGATACGAAGGGTTTTAAATTAGAAAGAAACATCAGCATCATGGGCGACCACGAAGCCGACCATTGGGCAAGCCATGCGGAGGTGACATACACGGATGTACGTGTACCCGTAAGCAACCTGATTGCGGCAGAAGGCATGGGTTTTATGTTGGCTCAGGAGCGTTTGGGACCAGGCAGAATCCACCACTGTATGCGTTGGATAGGGATTTCGGAGCGTTGTTTTGACCTCATGTGCAAGCGTGCCGCCACCCGTGATATGGGCGATGGCACGATGTTGGGCGAAAAACAAGCCGTACAATTTTGGATTGCCGAAAGCCGTGCCAACATCAACGCTGCCCGTTTGATGGTGTTGCGGACGGCAGATAATATTGATAAATTTGGAGCATCGGCAGTACGAAACCAGATTTCGGAAATTAAATTTTTCTGTGCCAACATGATGTTAAAAGTCATTGATCACGCCATTCAAGTTCACGGAGCGTATGGCATTACGGACGATTTATTATTATCCTTCTGGTATCGCCACGAAAGAGGAGCAAGGATTTATGATGGAGCTGATGAAGTACATAAATCAGCACTGGCAAGGTCAATTTTGGCGGGTTATGGTTTGGAGACGAAGAAGAAAGTGGTGCAGGTGGCGTTTAGTCGATAGTTAAATTTACAAAATAATTATTCTTTGAAAACATCCCACAGGTTTTAGAACTTTTGGGATGTTTTATTTTGTTGATAAAATATATTCAGAATGAAGTCATAACTTACAGAATATGAATGTTTAAGAAAAAGTTTTAATGATTATGTAAAATTATGGATTCAAGTAAACTACAATCAATTATACAGTTAATTGTCACTAATTCAAATACTTACACTACATGGAGTTTAAGTATTTTTGGGGGAAGTTTACTCGCAATATTGAGTAACGAGTATGTAAAACCATTAGGCAAAAGAAGTAAATTAATATACTTTTTATTTATTCCAGGATGGTTTTTACTTGCACAATCAATTCGATGTGGTGACTTAATAATGAGAAGTAGTATTATGTCATCTATAAATCCTAATAACTCAGTAACGGCTATTAAGACTATGAATGACCATTTTGAATCTCAAATTAGTTACTTTAATTATGCCATAACCATTTTTGGTATCTGGTTGGCTCTTTTTCTATTATGGTGGATATTTCAGGATTATGTAACTAAAAAAATAAATGATAAACATTAAATTAATCTTACTATTTGCTATTTTTTCTATTACCTCATTAACGGTATTTTCTCAAAATTGTAACTGTGATTATTTTCCAGTTAAGGCTGAATGTAAAGAAAAATGTTTTCAAATATTACAGATAGGTACAAGTGAACAGATTACCCAAAAAGTAAAAGTATCACCTGAAACTGCCAAGAAAATTGTCAGTACCCCTAATCGTATGCTACTAAAATAGCTTGACAGCCCCCATTAAGCCTTTTCAGGTTGTTTTTTCACCACATTTGAAAACCTTATTTTTTTATAAGGATACCATCTTAATTTTTCAACACGCCCAGCATTATGACATTGGGTAGGTGTT
>JANXML010000374.1 GCA_025354645.1 Arcicella sp.
AACTTGTGCGGGAAAGGAATTATACCACAAGAATCCAATGCACGCTCCCACAAAAGCGGCACAAAAAACCGCCAATTCTCCAGAATCTGGAATGAACATTACGTTAAGATATTGTGAAAAAACTTTATTTCCAGAAACATAAGCCAAAACTGCCAATCCAATTCCAATAATCACGGAAGTTCCTGCTGCCAAACCATCAATGCCATCTGTGATATTTGCCCCGTTTGATACTGCTGTAATAATAAAAATTACAACAATTACATAGACTACCCATGTGAACTGATCAAGTCCCAAGAAATCTGGAATTAAATTGCTATAATCAAATTGGTTATTTTTCAAAAATGGAAGCGTTGAAATTAAGGCTTTTGAATCCGTAAATTTTTGCACTTCTCCAATATTTGCCGCAATCTTAGCCTTCTCATAAAAACGCACTTTTATGTCATCATTAAACCACATCGTTAAGCCCACAATCAAGCCTAAACCAATCTGTCCGACAATCTTAAACTTACCTGAAAGTCCATCTTTATTCTTTTTAAAAACTTTGATATAATCATCCAAAAACCCTACTGCACCCAACCAAACGGCAGTTACTAATAAAAGAATGATATAAATATTATGGAGTTTTGCAAATAATAAAGTAGGCACAAGTAACGATAAAAGAATAATAAATCCGCCCATCGTTGGCGTACCTTTCTTCTGCATTTGACCCGCCAAACCTAAATCACGAATGTCTTCACCGATTTGTAATTTTCTAAGAAGATTAATTACTCGCTTTCCAAAAATTGCCGCAATTCCTAACGAAGTTACGGTAGCGGCAAAAGCCCTGAAAGTGATAAATTGAAAAAGCCCCGCACCAGGGAAATCAAATTGTTTGTCTAAATAATTGAATAAATAATATAGCATGGGTTGTGGATAGATTAATGATTAAACAAAGTTAGGGACAAGTAATAAAACAAAAATAACTTTAATATCATGAAAAACAAAAAGCACAAACTCCAAAGAGTCTGTGCTTTAAATATAGTCCGTTGAAACAAACTACAAAACCGCTTCTGCCAAGACAAGGACTTTGTTGTTCAATACTTCAACAACGCCGCCGTCAATGGTAAATTCTTGTTTATCAGCTTTCAAAATACCTTTCCCTAATGTTGAAACAAGGGCAGCGTGGTCTTTCAACACTTGGAAAGAGCCGTCAGTTCCAGGTAAAGTAACCACTTCTACTTCACCAGAGAACACTTTTTTATCGGGAGTAATGATTTCTAAATTCATAATTTATCAGTTAACAGTAAACAGTTATCAATAAACAATTATTGGTACATAAAATACTGATAACTGTTTACTGATAACTGATAACTGAATTATTTTCCTGCTTCTGCAATTAATTTTTCACCTTTCGCAGCGGCATCTTCAATGCTACCTACTAAGTTGAAAGCTGCTTCTGGCAAGTGGTCATATTTTCCATCAATGATTTCGTTGAAACCTTTGATTGTATCTTCGATAGGAACAAGTACGCCTTTCAAACCTGTAAATTGTTCTGCCACAAAAAATGGTTGTGACAAGAAACGTTGTACACGTCTTGCACGAGATACTGCCAATTTATCGTCTTCTGAAAGTTCATCCAAACCTAATATGGCAATAATATCTTGTAATTCTTTATAACGTTGTAAAATTTCTTTTACCCGTTGAGCGGTGTTATAATGCACATCACCCAAAATGTCCGCAGAAAGAATACGAGACGTTGAATCCAATGGATCCACGGCTGGATAGATTCCTAATTCGGCAATTTTACGAGAAAGTACCGTTGTAGCATCTAAGTGCGTAAATGTTGTGGCTGGAGCAGGGTCAGTTAAATCATCGGCAGGTACGTAAACCGCTTGTACTGACGTAATTGAACCTCTTTTTGTTGAAGTAATACGCT
>JANXML010000073.1 GCA_025354645.1 Arcicella sp.
GAACTGACAAAATGCGTGATTTCTCCATTGGTATCTTTCCAGATTTCGGGACCCGTGGTGCGATAATGAGCTAAATAATTATCAGGATTTCCGAATTGGTCGAGCATGAAATAACCGCCTTTTTTCATTTGTGCTTCAGCATAATCTCTTGAACCTTCAATACCTTCTTCGGCAGCAGTAAGAATCACCTTTGCACCAAAAGCTTCCATCGTTAGCACACGCTCACGGGTAGAGTTTTCGGGCATAACTAATTCAATTTCAAGGTTATACAAGCGTGCAATCATGGCTAAGGCGATACCCGTGTTGCCCGAAGTTGCTTCAATCAGCTTCATGTCTGATTCAATTTCGCCACGGTCAACGGCTCCTTTAATCATGCTCAAAGCCGCACGGTCTTTCACGGAACCACCTGGATTATGTCCTTCTAATTTTCCGTAAATCTTAACATTAGGATTCGGGTTGATTCTGTTTAATTCTACGATGGGCGTATTGCCTACTAAGTCTAATATTGTCATTTTCTAAGTAGCCCCCCAGCCCCCGATGGAGGAGCAAAAGACCCAATTTATAAATAATATGGAATATCTTAATTTAGATAAAAATCAAATTTATTTTTCACGGAAGAACAATTCCCCCTTCGGGGGTTAGGGCGACCGACGCTTCGGGGCTATCTTAACCTGTTCTTGATGATAAATCTTGGTATTTTCAGGCACACTTCGGGTTAGCCACACATTGCCACCGATAACAGAATTGGCTCCAACTACGGTTTCTCCACCTAAAATTGTAGCTCCTGAATATATCACTACATTATCTTCAATTGTTGGATGGCGTTTCATGGATGCCATTGTTTTACTAACTGATAATGCCCCCAGCGTTACGCCTTGATAGATTTTCACATTTTTGCCGATGTAAGTTGTCTCTCCAATTACAACGCCTGTGCCGTGGTCAATCATAAAATATTCATCAATTTCTGCCCCAGGGTGAATGTCAATCCCCGTTTTAGAATGAGCATATTCCGTCAGCACTCTTGGTACAATTGGCACGTCTAATTTCAATAATGCGTGAGCCAAACGATAAAGTGTAATAGCATAAAAACCAGGGTACGCCCTAATGACTTCATACTCACTTTGAGCCGCTGGGTCGCCCGCCATAATTGCCTGAATATCTGTGAGCAGGACGTTATAAATATTGGGTATTTGTTCAATATAATCGCTGGCAATTCCTTTAGCATCCCGTTCCAAATGCTGTTGCATCGAACGCAAAATACGAGTTAAGCGTAATTGTATTTGGTCAAAAGCCTCTTGAATTTCGTCCATACAGCCAAAATGCCTTTGGGTTTGTTCAGGAAAAAGCGTGAATACAATATCCGTAAATAACTCCTTTACTACGGACGTAGGCGGAAAAGTATTGGGTTTTGAGTGCTTTTGGCAAAGATTTTCTAAAAATGGTTTTGGTAACGTCATAATGGTCGGATTGTTGATTAGATACAACCTTTCAAATTTAACGATAAATGTTTGGGAATAATTCTGAACAACTGGAAAAGAGGTTTTTTATGTGTACTTTTCTGTTGAAATTTATAGTAAATATTTTTGATTTAATGAATATCCAATAAATCTTCTTGATTTTTCCTCAAAAGACTGTTAAAATAATTATTTATTTACAAATTACTCTACCCTTTTATTCAACATTTATTAGCTACGACTTAGCGTTGACACCAAGATACCTGTTTCTTTGAATACAGGTTAAAAAACGATTTAAACTTTAAATTTGTAAAAGTATAATAAAAAACTATTACTTCATAAATACGGGTTTCCGCTAAATAGACATAAATTCCGTTAAACATTTTAATCAGTTATTAAAATTTCTTTCATGATGGGTCTGTAACCAAATATTACGTTTAATAACTTTTTATGGTGTAATTTTTGATTTTCTTTTCTACATAGATCATAATTACATAAGTTTACCTATTATGAAAACAAACACACTACTGCTAATTATAATCATTTTTGTCGGGTTAATTAATTCTGGAACCTTTGCTCAACAGAATTCAATTGTGATGCTTAAAAACTCATTAAAACTTGAAAAAAATGAGATTTTGCAAGCCAATATTCTTCTGGGTATTTCTGAGGAATATGAGCGAAACAATGAACTCAATGATGCCCTTGATTTTGCCCAGCAATCTTTGGCATTATCGGAGAAAAACGACTACAAAAAGGGCATTACTTTTGCTTATTTACAGTTGTCAGAAGTTCACGGAAAATTGGGCAATAAATCGCAACAACGTAAATTTAAGCGAAAGGGAAATAATGCTTTTGAAAAAATAAATACTACCATTGGAAACGATTTAGCTGAGTTGAACAAACAGCAACTCTTGGCAGAAGAACAGCTTAAAAAGCAACAAGAAGCAGCCCAAGAAGAACTCAAAAAACAACAACAAGCCGCAACAGAACAACTCAGCAAACAGCAACTTTTGGCTAATAAACAACATGGTGAGCAACAGAAAAAAATTCAACAATCAAGCCAAACAATTAGCCTGTTAAGTGCCGATACTACCCAAAAAAGAGGTGAAATTCTAAGTAGTAAGGAAGCCATTGCCAGGCAAAATTTCCAGATTGAACGATTGAATCACGAAAAACAGATTCAAGCATTAGCCTTTAAAAATCAGGTACTTATCCAACAATTTTTGATGGTAGGATTGGGTTTTTTAGTGTTGTTGGCGGTATTGTTGGGACGTTTATATTACAATAAGCAAAAGTCGAACAAATTATTATTTGAAAAAAATGGTATTATTGCTTTTGAAAAGAATCGTTCAGATACCCTTTTGCTCAATATTTTACCGCAAGATTTAGTGGATGAATTAAAACTGAATGGGGTGGCTAAGGCAAGGCATTATGAACAAGTATCTGTGTTATTTACTGATTTTAAGGACTTTACGCTTGCCAGTAATCAAATGAGTCCTCAGGCTTTGGTGGAAGAAATTGATTTTTGCTTCCGAGCTTTCGATAATATTATTGATAAATATGAGGGTATTGAAAAAATAAAAACCATTGGTGATGCCTATTTGTGTGCCGCAGGATTGCCTACTCCCAACGCAACACACGCCACTGATTTGACCAACGCAGCCATTGAAATACGAGATTTTATGTTGGCATTAAAAATTAGTAGAGACCTTGAAAATAAACCCTGTTTTGGCATCAGAATTGGGGTTCATACGGGTTCAGTCGTTGCGGGGGTGGTTGGAATGAAAAAATTTGCTTATGACATTTGGGGCGATACTGTCAATACAGCGTCCAGAATGGAAACCAACAGTATTTCGGGAAAAATTAACATCTCGAACGACACTTATAATCTAATAAGAGAGCATTTTTCTTGTGAGTACAGAGGTAAAATTGAAGCAAAAAATAAAGGTGAAATTGATATGTATTTTGTAGAAAACCAATATGAAAAAAAAGAGAGCCATCTTCTACATTCTTAACAGATTAAAACAAGAACTCCCCCCCGAACTTACGTATCATGTTTTATGGCACACACTCGATGTGGTAGAACAAACCCGTAGAATTGCCTTATCAGAGGGTATAACCGATAAAGAACACTTGCAATTATTAGAAACTGCCGCTTATTTTCACGATGCGGGTTTTATGGAAACATACCAAGACCATGAAGAAAAAAGTTGTGAAATTGCTCGAAATATACTGCCTTCTTGTGAATATGATGCTTTTCAAATTAGCCAAATTTGTGTCCTAATCATGGCTACTAAAATCCCACAATCACCCCATAATCATCTTTCTCAAATTTTATGCGATGCAGATTTAGATTATCTCGGACGAGATGATTTTTTTACGATTGGACAAAGACTTTATCAGGAATTATTATGGAAAAATTTAGTTCAAAATCAAGAACAATGGAATCAAATCCAATTAGATTTTTTGGGAAAACATCAATATTTTACCCAAACGAATCAACTATTTCGCACTCCCCGCAAGTTGGAAAATATCAAGGCAATCAAATGACGATAGATAAGTTATCAACCATTAATTATCACTAAGCACCATGAATTATTCCATTCAAAATTATCAACACCATCTATTAATTGATAATCTAACCAAAATCTTTGGCGAGTTTGATAGCAAAATGCTGGAAATTATTGAACCGCAAATGGAATGGATAGAAATTCTAAGCGGACAAATACTTTTCAACCAGCATGATGAAGGCGATTGCCTTTATTTTGTCATTAGCGGGCGGCTTCGTGCTTATATTGAAACACACGAGGGGCATCAAAAAATTATTGGGGAAATTATACGGGGCGAAACCGTGGGTGAGATGGCTATTTTCACGGATGAAAAACGAAGTGCCAGCATCATTGCTATCCGAGATAGCACCTTAGTAAAACTCTCAAAAGAGGTCTTCAAACAAGTGCTTCAAGCCTATCCTTTGGTTTCGTTGAATGTTACTAAAATAATCATTAGCCGTTTAAAACAATCACAAAATCCACGAACGGTCATTAAAAAACCCGTTAATATTTGCCTTTTAGCCATAAGTGAAAGTGTTGATATTCAAGTTTTTAGCCAAAATTTAGTAAAATCTTTAACGGCAAAAGTCAAGGTCTTATTTCTCAATAGTGAACAAGTGAACAAGTTATATGGCAGTGAAAACATTGCTCAAACTGATAAACAAGATGCCAAAAATTATCAACAGTTGAGTCGTTGGCTTGAAGAACAAGAAGCCAACTATCAAATTATTATCTACGTTGCCGATTCAACTGCAACGCAATGGACAAAACGTTGTATTAGGCAATCGGACGAAATTCTTTTGGTGGGTGATGCCACACAAAAGCCCGTTATCAGTGAAATTGAGCTTGATTTATTGGGCAAAAATCACCAAACAGGCGTTCAACAAACGCTCATTTTACTGCACGACAAAGAAACACACGCTCCCAGTAAAACGGATAAATGGCTTCATCATCGAAAAATGATAAAAAACCATTATCATATTCGTCCCGAACTTCCCACCGATATGGCTCGGCTCGCTCGAATTATTAGTAGAACTGCCAACGGATTGGTTTTGGCGGGAGGCGGTGCAAAAGGTTTTGCTCATTTGGGTGTTTTCAAAGCCTTGCATGAATTTAATATCCCCATTGATTTTGTGGGCGGAACGAGTGCAGGAGCATTTATGTCTTCTATTTTATCTTTTGATTTAAGTCCAGAACGAGCTAAAAATACCGCTAAAATGGGAGCAGCATCCAACCCCGCAAGCGGAGATTATAATGTTTTTCCCTTTATTTCCCTTTTGACAGGTAAAAAAATCAATAATATTATTGACACAACTTTACGAGAAATTGCCTACCAAGACGTATCAATTGAAGATACTTGGTTGCCACTTTATATTGTTTCCAGTAATTATACCAAAGCCTGCGAGGAAGTACATACTGAAGGGAAATTATCCAAATTTCTGCGAGCCAGCGGAGCAATTCCAGGGGTCTTTCCGCCCATCATTCACAATGGCGATTTGTTGGTTGATGGTGGAACATTTAATAATTTTCCGACCGATGTGATGAATAATTTAGGAATTGGCAACGTCATTGGCGTTGATTTACGCATTGGGAAAGTTCATAATTTAACCCTCGAAAAAATTCCGAATACGTGGGAATTGATTCGAGATAAATTTCGTCCTAAACGCAAGCGAAAATATCGTTTGCCTTCTCTGATTTCTATCATCTTGAATACCACCATTTTATACAGCACCGCTCGTCATTTTCAGACTCGCCAATGTACGGATTTATGTTTTAATCCTGATGTGAGAAAATTTGGTATTTTAGAAACAAAATCATTCAATAAAATTTATGACACAGGCTATAATCACGCCAAGGAAATATTGAGTGCTATGACTGAAAAAGAGTTGGAAAGGTTTAGAAATGTGTAAATTTTAAAAATCTTGTGAATAGTGGCTTCTGGCACGTACATAGTGCAGTTTTGCTTTTTTGTTATAAGGAATTGTATTGGATTTGATTCAAAACCATTTCTTGCTATATTTGTCTTTATAACATACCGTGTCAAAATTATAACACTTCTTGTACTTGCTATCATCATCACTTTCTGGAATTTGAAGGTCTCGTAATTTACCTTCAAACATCGTTATCAATTTAATTTGCTATTGTTTATAATTGCCTACAAAGCAATAATTAAGTATCAAAATTCAATGAAAAGATTTACAACCGCCATTGCCCTTTGTCTGTTGTCTTTTAATATTGCTTTTGCCCAAGAAATTATAATGAAAGCTGAGAAAGTCATGCCGATAAATGTTAGCTCCGACATGCTAATTTTCACGGATTCTTCGGCTAAAATTCCTTTTGAGCAAGTGAAATCTCAACATTTTACGAAGAACTCTAAGAAAAACTACTGCGTTTTTCCCTTTTCCAATAATGTCTATTGGGTTAAATTTCAATTTAAAAATCCTGATTCTTTTAACAGAGAATTTGTATTGGTCTGGCAAAATCCGATGGTGGAAAGGCTTGATTTTTATTTATCAGATAGTCTTAATAAAAACTATCAACTGACTGTAAATGAACTATATACATTTCAAAAATTCAGAAAATTGTATGAAGAGCAACCACATTTTGCTTTTGATATAGCCCCCAATTCTTCCAAAACCTTATTCATCAGAATTGATGCACGGCGAGGACATTACGGTGCTGTGCGACTACATTCTGCCGATTCATACACCAATTTTCGGTATGAAAGCCTTGCTTCTGATGGACTTTCCAATGGACTGACAATCTTTCGATTATTTTTGGTTTTAGTCCTCAGTTTGTTTATCATTAAAGAATCCATTTTTAGGGCTTATTCCTTTCAAATCTTTTTAAAATCAGCTACTTATTGGGGCTTGCAAAACTGTTTAGGTCCGTTGTTTACGGATAGTTCGGCTTGGGCGGTCGTGATTAATTTTTGGGGGACAAATGCCTCCGTTGTGGGAGCTTGCGTGTTTGTTCTATGGTCGCTCGTGTTGGAAAAATTCCCTAAAAAAATCGCTTACGGCTTGTATTTTTTCATTATCAGTTCAATTGTGATTGATTTTTTGGTGGCAGTTGATTATCAATGGTATTGGCTCAAAGCGGGGGTAATAAATACGGTATGCGGGATATTTTTCATTTTATGTATTTACGTATATGCGATTTACAAAAAGATAACATTCAATGTTTATTATACCATTCCTTTTCTTTTGGGCATTACGGGCTATTTTTTAATGAATGTCAGATTATTGACGGGCATTGAAAATAGATTGATAGGATCAGTTATCGGTATTTTATTTTTGGGAGATATATTTTTGTTCGTACTTTTCTTAGGGCAAATCTTAAAGAAAACAGAATTGAACAAAGCCATTGCCGAACGAAAATTGAGTTTTAACA
Organism: Arcicella sp.; assembly: GCA_025354645.1. Classification (GTDB taxonomy): domain Bacteria; phylum Bacteroidota; class Bacteroidia; order Cytophagales; family Spirosomataceae; genus Arcicella. Next base: position 7,397 of record JANXML010000073.1, read on the forward strand.
TTGAACAAAACAATCGTCTGAAAGAAATTGATAATTTAAAAACCACTTTTTTTACGAATATCTCGCACGAATTACGCACGCCACTTACGCTCATTACGGCTCCCATTCAAGAACTTTTGAACAGATATCCAAGCGATAAACAATTGCCCTTAGTCCACCGAAATGCTCAACGATTACTAACGCTAATTAATCAATTATTGGATATTAGTAAATTGGAAGCGGGGCAGATGAATGTGGAAATGAGAGAAAGCAATGTGTCAAGATTTTTGAAGGTTTTGGTGAGTTCCTTTTCATCTTTGGCAGAAAGCAAAAAGGTTGAATTGCATCACAATTTTCAGCAACAGGATATTTGGGGATATATTGACCAAGACAAAACTGATAAAATCGTTACCAATTTGTTATCTAATGCCTTGAAATTCAGCCCAGAAGGGGGCAAAGTGATGGTTGATGGTCGTTTGTCTGAAAATACCAAAAATCTAATCATCACGGTTAAAGATACGGGAATTGGTATTTCAAAAGAAAAATTATCCAAAATTTTTGACCGTTTTTATCAAGTCGATGATACCCAAAACCGAAATTATGAAGGCACGGGAATTGGTTTGGCTTTGGTGAAAGAATTGGTAAGCGTTTTGAAAGGTATAATAAATGTTACAAGCCAAGAAGGGCAAGGGACGAAGTTTGTGGTTACGTTACCGATTGACCACGAAACGTGGGAAAATGAAACGGTTAAAGATAATATCAATCATACTTCTTCTACCATTTTTTACCCAGAAATCAAACCACAAACGGCAGAGACAAAACCAAGTTTTGATGGGGTAAAGAATACCGAAAATACAGCTGATATTCTTTTAATTGTGGATGATAATGAAGACATCCGTTCGTACATAAGAACCGTTTTTGAGGATAAATATCAAATTATTGAAGCCATTAATGGTAAAGATGGTATTCTGAAAGCCCAAGAAACTACGCCAAATCTCATTATCAGTGATTTGATGATGCCCGAAATGAATGGTTTTGAGTTTTGTAAATTCATTAAATCCAATGAAACCACCAGTCATATTCCCGTTATCATGCTCACGGCGAAGGCAAACGTTGAAAGCAAAATTGAGGGTTTTGAATTGGGGGCGGATGATTATTTGATAAAGCCTTTCAACACGGCAGAAATTCAAGTAAGGGTCAAAAACTTGTTGGATAAACAGGAAAATTTACGAAGATATTTTACGGGAAATGCCATAGAGAATTTGCCAAAACCTGTTCAATACAATCCATTAGAAGATTTATTTTTGAAAAAAGCAAAATCAATTATTGAAAAACATTTGGATGAAAACGGTTTTGGGATAGAAAAATTTTGCCAAGAAATAAACATGAGTTCATCACAACTCTTGCGTAAATTGAAGGCTTTGACCAACCAAACAACCGTTGAATTCATCAGGGAATATCGTTTGCAAAGGGCTTCTAATATGTTAGCGAAGAGTGAAAGCACGGTTTCAGAAGTTGCTTTTGCAGTTGGTTTTGAAAGTTTGTCTTATTTTGGTAAAGCCTTTCAAGAGAAATTTGGCGTTTTGCCTTCTGAGTATCGGGAGAAAGTGGAAGGAATAATTTGAATCAAATAATTTTAAAAAAGCCATCGGAAATATTTTTTCCGATGGCTTTTTTATGCTCAAATGTATCATAAAACCCTTTTTTGACGGAAATGAGCGAAAGAATGTAAGAAATGAGCTAACACTTGTCTTCTCAAATTGCCCAAATTTACCATTATTTTCTGGCTATAAATTGAAGACACCAAGTCCTTGCAAAATTTTATCTTGCTCAATTTTTCCCAGCTAAATAATCTTACCATTAACACATCAATCACCAGTAATTTACCTCACACACAATGAAAACGTACATTCAAAAGGGCAATACTTCGCTCTTAATTATCAATCACAAAACTTCACGAAAAATATCAGTAAAGGATGTGGTCTTTCTGGAAGCCAATATCAATTACACAACTGTGCATTTGGAAAGCGGTAGAAAAGTTGTTCTTTCTCACACGCTCAAATTTTACGAGACATTTCTAAAAACACACGGTTTTTTGCGAGTTCATCGAGGCTATCTAATCAACCCCAATCATATTAAGGGTTATTGTTATGAGCAATATATCGTAACGATGAACAACGGATTGCAAGCCTGCATCTCACGCAGAAAAGTGCGTGGATTGAAAAAAATGTAATCCTTCATATCGCTGACATAAACCAATTCCCACCAATGAACAAAATATTTTACTTCCTCGTGGCTTTATTGATAAGCCAAAACATCGTTGCCCAAACCAAAACTTGGAACGGCTCGTTCAGTACCAACTGGTTCACAGCCGCCAACTGGACTAATTCGGGCGGGGCAGTTGTGGGTGTTCCCACGGCAACTGATAATGTCGTCATCAATATTTCAACCAATGCCCCCGTCATTCAGTCGGGTACGCCTGCGGTTGCCAATTCGATTACTATTTCTTCAACAACTGGTACGCTTCTGACTGTCAATAGTGGGGCTACACTCACGGTTTCAAAATATAATGACAACGCCATTGTTGTATCTAATGGTACGATGGTTAATAACGGAACCATCAATGCCACCAACACAAACCCCACAGTAGTTTCTTCCGAAGCAGCTTTGCGGATGTTTTCTAATGGTATCGTCAATAATTTTGGTACAATCACTCTCAACGGAGGCGTAAATATTGGTTTACACGTGTCGGGAGCAAATTTTGTCAATAAAAATGGAGCAACGCTCACAAGCAACGGCTCGAATGTGATTAGATTAGCCAACCCCAATTCATTTTTTACCAACGAAATCAACGCTTCAATCAGTGGAACGGGAACGACTGCCAGTTTTTTTCTGAACCCAGGTAATTTTTCAAATTCTGGCTTAGTAGATGTAAGTGGGCAGGTTGAAATATACGGTACGTCTTCAAATCCTACTACTTTTACCAATAATGCTTGCTCGCTCATAAAAATCAATGGAGTGTATTTTAATCAATCCAATTCAACTACTACCAACGCAGGTTCGATGCAAATATCTGGTAATTTGAACAATAACGGCACTTTTACGAATAACGGTTCTTTGGTAGCAAATACTTATCCTACTTACACCAACCGCAGACTTCAAATCAATAACAACGCTGCCAATAATGCTTTGTTTACGATTTCAACATTGGCTGGTAGCACCACCATCAACGGGATTTATCTCGACCAAGCAGCTACCCAATCAGCGGGAACTTATGCTTCGGGGGTTTTCAGTCCAAACATGGGCGGAGGCGTTTATACGCTATACGTGAAGGTTACGCAAGGCACTTGTAATTATACGATTCCGTTTACCTACACTCGTTCACGCTCACGTTGGTACGTCAAAACTGCCGCATCAGGGGCTGGTAATGGTACTTCTTGGGCAAATGCCAGTGGTAATTTACAAGCAATCATTAATGGTACCGTAGAGTTAGATTCTGTTTGGATGGCATCTGGGATTTATAAACCATTGGCTGATGCTTCTGGCAATACTGCGGCGACGGTTCAGAAGATTTTTTACACAAAATCTGGCGTTAGGATATTTGGAGGTTTTGCGGGTACAGAAACGGGGTTCAATCAAAGGAATTTCAAAACAAATAGAACCGTTTTTTCGGGCGATATTGACAATAATGATATTAATACCGATGGCAACAATATTGCCGAAATTTATACCGATATTCAAGGAACAAATGCTTACCAATTATTAGCAATTTCGAGTTGTAATAAAAACACAATGGTTGATGGAATCGTGTTTACGGCAGCTAAAAATATTGCCACCACTACGCCAACGCAAACCATCAACGGCACAGTCATTACACCCGACCTTGGAACAGCCATACACATTGTTTCTTCTTTCCCTACTATACAAAATTGTATATTCTCAGGTAATAATAGTCTTAATTTTGGTAATTTTTATCAAAATAACCTTTCAACAGCAGGAACTGATACTGTGAAGGTAAATTCTTCGATATTTTCTGGAAACTATTCTGAATACGGAACGTACTTTTTGAGAAGAGGAAATCATCTTGCCAACAATTTGGTCATGTATAACAATACTGGCAATCAAGCTGGGGGAATTATTGTACAAATTAATATGCCTACTACAAATACCGTAGATTTTTTGAATTCTACCTTCGTCAATAATTATAGTAATTTCGGAAAATCAATCAGAATTAATGGAGGAACTTGTAAATTTATTAATTCGATAGTTTATAATGCTACGCCGTATTCAGATGGCAATTTTGTTACTTCTGTCAGCACCGTTACCCGCAGTTATTCGATTCTTCAAAATTCCCTAACTTCTGGCACTTGGAACAGTAATTATGGTACGGATGGAGGAAACAACCTTGATGTAAATCCATTGTTTACAAATATCTCCGACCTGAACGGGGCTGACAATATTCTCTTCACGGCTGACGATGGTTTAGCTTTACCAAATTACACCCCAGGCATCAACCGAGGAACAAACACAGGAATTACGTCCAATGACATTACGCAGAATACTCGCCCGTATAATGCAGGTGCGGCAGACATCGGTGCGTATGAATTTCAAGGGGGAAATCCAACCGCAAAATATAACACGACGCTTGCCACAGGAAATTGGGAGACTGTTACTAACTGGACAATGGGACGCTTGCCCATTTCGGGTGAGACTGCCGCAATCAATCAAAATCACTTCATTACGCTCATTGGAACAGGCAACGCCAAAGATGTGCAATTGGTGGGTTCGGGTAGGATTATCTATAATTCAAATATTTCAAGTTTGAATATTGGTTTCTAAAATTCTAAAAATCATAATTAGCTATCCTTAAATTTACAAACAGAAACAGAAGAACTGGATATTTGACTATTACTTTGGCGGAAGTAATGTTAAATTCCAGTTTTTTCTGTTTAAATTACTTGAAAAGTTTAACGTCAGTTAATAACGGACCTCTCTATAAATTACTTAATGTATCTTTGAAAAAAAGATATTAACCATTCAATATCAAATCCGCCGCCTTCTCAGCAACTGCAATCGTCGGGGCATTCGTATTTCCAGAAATAACCATTGGAATTACCGAGGCATCCACGACTCTCAAACCCGTTAAACCTCTGACTTTCAAGGACTCTGGCGAAACTACTGCCATGTCATCCACGCCCATTTTGCACGTTCCGCAGGGGTGATAAACCGTTTCACAACTCCTTAAAATGTGTTGGATTAGCTCATCATCCGTATTGGCATTTCTTGGAAAGTTCAATTCATTTTCAGTTCTGAAAGGAGCGAAGGCATCGGATAAAAGCACCTCTTTTGCCTTTTTTACACCCCGCAACATCGTGGCTAAGTCTTCACCATTGGCATCCGAAAAATATTGAGGGTCAATCAATGGAGCATCGGTGGCTTTGTTGGAATGTAAACCTACGTAACCTCTACTTTTTGGGGTAATGATGGTTGGTAGAATCGTGAATCCTTCGGTTTTGGGCAAATTTGCTAAATCGTGGATGTCTTCGCCCATCACGGGGGCAAAGTGAAATTGCATATCGGGACGGTCGAGATTGGGCAATGTTTTGAAAAACGAACAGGCTTCCAACGGACTCGATGTTAAAGGTCCTTGTTTTTGAACGAAATATTTAAAGGCATTTCCCAAAACCCAAGGAAAACGCTCAGCATTATTGTAGGTCAATCGTTGGTTACAAAATACATTCATATTGACAAAAAGATGATCAGAAAGATTTTGTCCGACCCCTTTTAAATGCAATTTTGATTCTATGCCAAAACCTTTTAAATAGCCAGCATCGCCAATGCCTGAAAGCATCAAAATCTGTGGACTTTGGAATGCCCCCGCCGATACAATTACTTCTTTTTCTGCGTAAATTTTTTCGGTATTTCCCGATGAATCCTTAACAATTTCAACGCCAATTACTCGGTCATTTTCAATTAATAATTGCTTGGTTAATGAATTTGTTAAAACCTTCAAATTAGGTCGAGATAAGGCTGGTACTAAAAAAGCCGAAGCCGTAGAATGCCTTTTTGCATCTTTGATGGTGAACTGAAATTTACCAGCACCTTCTTGATATTTTCCGTTAAAGTCCTGATTTTCAGGTATTCCACACTCAATATTGCCCTTCACGAAAGCCTCTGCCAGCGGGGTAATATTGCGATTGTTGGTAACGTTTAACAGCCCACCTTGTCCGTGAAAGTCATTTCCGTATTGCTCATTATTTTCCGATTTCTTAAAATATGGAAGCATCTCATCATAACTCCAACCTTTGTTTCCCCAACGTTCCCAGTCGTTATAATCTTCTCGGTTTCCACGGATATATGCCATGCAATTTATGGAGGAACTTCCGCCCAAAGTTTTGCCTCGGGGTTGGTACATTCTTCGGTTCAAAACGTGTTTTTGGGGTTCGGTAAAGAAATCCCAATTCAAGGTTTTGTCATAATTTAGTTTTGAATATGCCGCAGGAATATGGATATTCATGTTCTTGTCTTTTCCACCCGCTTCAATCAAAAGCACATTGATTTTGGGGTTTTCAGAAAGACGATTTGCCAGTACACAACCAGCCGAACCTGCACCTATGATAATATAATAGGGTTTCATTTTGTGGATTTTAGGATTGTAAATCGAAATTTCTATTTCGAATAATATATTTCCTAAATTACAATCTTATCTTCTAATAATGATATTTTTAATGATAATTGTATCGTAAATTTATGATATTAAGATGCTTATGAAGTAGTTTAAAAATTCACTAACCGCACTAAATTTTACCCATTATTATTATGTCAGATTTTGAAATTTATTTATCCCTTGGTTTTGAACACATTACGAATTTGAAAGCATATGACCATATTCTTTTTGTGATTGCCCTCTGTGCCATTTATCGTTTAAAAGATTGGAAAAAAGTTGCCCTTTTGGTTACAGCTTTCACGATTGGTCATTCTATTACGTTGGCTTTGGCGACTTTGAATTTGATTACGTACAGCACAAAATTGATTGAATTATTGATTCCAATAACCATCGTTTTGACGTGTATCATTAACTTCTTTCATAAATCAGCCGAACGTTCTTCGGATGTTGATAAACCGTCTTTTTTCCGTTATCCCGTGGCAATGGCATTTGGTCTGATTCACGGAATGGGTTTTTCTAATTACCTTAGAAGTCTGTTGGGAAAGGAAGAATCTATATGGCAACCGCTCTTGGCTTTTAATGTTGGCTTGGAATTGGGGCAGTTAATAATTGTAGTTATCGTGTTGATAATCAGTTCATTAATGCTGGATATTCTCAAAATAAAGAAGCATAATTGGAATATGATTCTCTCTGGAATCATATTGGGAGTTGCCTTGACGTTGATACGGGATGCGGAATTTTGGGGGTGAAATTCACGCACAAAATTAATTTTAATTATCCGTATTTATTCAACAACAATAAAGTGCTTTTTATTAATTGAAGTATAAGAAGAGGACATTTTTCGAGCGTATATACAATGCTGTGAGCAAGTATTCATAATCTTTTGTCAACGGGAATTAACTTTTAAGAGTTTATCCCCGTAATTTTACTTACAAGTCTTTAAATAAAACACACTCAAAAAATGAAAAAAAAAACCGCTATTGCTTTATTATTACTATCACTAATCACTTTTAAAAATACTTCTTTCGGTCAAGCCTGTGGCACTGATGAATATTATAAGCAAGAATTACTGAATAATCCCCGAATCAAGGCTCAATCCGTTATTAATGAAGCAGAATATCAGCGTTATCTGAATATCAATGGTTTGCAGTCTCAAAAGGGTAAATCATCCCAGCGAAATATCGTTTTGGACAGAACGCTCGAAAATGCTTGGGGGCTTTGTGATGTCAATAATCGAGTTCTCAAAATTCCTGTCGTATTTCATATCATTCATACGGGCGAAGCAGTTGGCGTGGGTGTAAATCGGTCTGTGGCTTGGATTAATACGATTATAAATAATTTGAACAGTAAGTATCGTAATACAGCTAATTCTGACTCAACGGTTGATACAAAAATTGAATTTTATTTAGCCAAAAGAGATACTAACGGAGTTGCCACAACGGGTATCAACCGTGTAAATGGCACACCAGCTTATGCAAACTACGCCGCAGTTGGTTTTCCAAACGATGTTGCAAGCAAAACTGCCTTATTGGAATTGAGTAGATGGCCCAATGATAGATACCTAAACATTTGGATTGTCAATAAGTTTGAATCTGGCATTGGTGGTTATGGTAATTTTCCTGGCGATGATACCTATAATGGCACTGTTTTCAGTGATAATTCCTATCAACTTTCGGTGCATGAACTCGGACACATCTTTAACTTAGCACATACTTTTGAGGGCGATAGTAACAACAACACCGTTTGCCCACCCGATGCAGATTGCTCGACCCAAGGTGATAATGTTTGTGATACGCCACCCCACAAGCAAAATGAATGTGCAACGGCTTGTGTGAAAGGTGCTAATACGACGGGTACTTTCAACAGCGTATTGTATAATTTTATGGCGTATTATTATGCCAATCGCAATTGTAGAACACCCTCTGACCGTTTTACCCCAGGACAAAAAGTGAGGCTTAGGGCTGCGGCATTGGGAAAATTTCGAGGTAAACTCTTGGTGTCAGAAGCTCTCATTCCAGTAGGTAATGTGGTGGAAGCGGGGATTAAACAAATCAAAACGAGCTGTTTGACGGCGTTTAGTCCAGAAGTTACCCTCAAAAATTACGGAATAAATGCCATAACCACCGCTAAATTGACTTGCAAAATTGATGGAATTCTTGTGCAAACGTATAATTATGTGGGTAATATTGCCACCAATGTTAGTAGCGTAATTACGTTAAATGCCCTCAATGTTTCGGAGGCAACGCATACTATCGAAATTGCGTGGACTTTAATTAATGGAGTGGCAACTGATACTTTTCAAGAAGATAATACATACTGCGGAACGTTTTCATCTGAAAAATATAATAGTGAAAATTTTGAGTTATCAACCATTTTACCTTCTTATCTGACAGTGGTAGGTGCAGTGCCAGCAAACGTATTGACCAATAATGCTTGTGCTGCTCGTGGTAGTAGTATTATGCAGATAAATAGTTTTGGTACTTTCATGAATGAGGATGATGCTGATGCAACTAAAACTACCACGATAGAGTTAGAAAAAGCCCTTGACTTAACTGCTGCAACGCAAGCAAATTTAACTTTCAATATTGCTGTTCGAAAAACTTTTTGGGGTGACTATTGGAAATCTTTAAAAGTACAAGTTTCTTCGGATTGTGGTACATCATGGACTACGCTTTATCATAAAAATGACAGAGGTGGGGGCGGAACAGAACAAACTACCGTCAAACCTTTATGGACTGTAACAAATCCAAGTGCCGCCCCCACAAGTACATACGTACCCCTAAATTGTGCCGCTTGGCGAAAAGATACCGTTGATTTGGCGGCTTATTTAAATCAAACCATCAAAGTCCGATTTGTGCATTATGGATATAAAGGAAAGACAGATAATATTTATTTGGATGATATAAATCTCAATAAAACCAGTAGTTTCTGTGTGCAAAATCCAAATACCAATGTAGCCGATGTTTATAATACCACCACAAATCCATACCCTGTTGGTCTGACGATGCAAACACAAAAACAAGCTAATTGGCCTCAGAACGTCCCGAATGCCCTTTTAGTGTTGGAATCTAAAAGTAAGGGGTTTGTAGTTACTCGTATGACAACCGCCCAAAGAAATGCCATAAAGCCTGTGCAAGGAATGTTGATTTATAATTTAGATTCAACCGTTAATTGCTTTCAGTTGTATAATGGTACAACTTGGAAATGTATTGAAAGAAGTTGTAATCAATAAGGGCTTTCACATCATTAAATTTTGCAAGAAATGAATAAAATATTCATCATATCAGCCCTTTTTTTAGGGGCATCTTTTGGTCAAATCAAAGCCCAAATTGCCATCAATAGTAATAGTATCAATAGTGCTGCCATCTTAGATTTTCCATCGGGAACAAACAAAGGAATCATTTTACCCATCATCGAAATGTTACCAAATACGGCGGTTAATGGAACAATTTTGATGGATAAAAACGATTTGAAAATCAAAATGAAACAGAACGGATTATGGGTGGAAATGAGTGGTTCGGGAAGTGTAGCGGGCGTGAATTTCAACACAAGTTCAGAAAATGCCAATGCAAGCCTCATTTTGGGAGCATCCAATTCAACCGCTTCGGGAGTTTTGGTATTAGAATCAACCACCAAAGCGATGATTCTGCCAAAGGTTGCGTCCCCGCATCTCAACGTTAAATCTCCCAGAGCAGGTATGATTTGTTACGATACTGTCAGCAATACAATGGCAATATTTGATGGGGTTAATTGGAATTATTGGAAGTGAGAAGTAGTAAATACATCACTTATTCTCCGCATATTTAAGGGGAATAAGTGATATATTTACCGCAAGAACTAACAAATAAATCAAAAATTCCCCCTCCCAATCGCTCCAACCGCCATTTTCGACAACTCATGAATCCCCAAAATCAATCCGCCAAAACGGGGGTCTTTCGTCAATCCAGCCTTCCAGCGGGCATAAATCTGTTGCATAATGACAATGTTTTTGTATAGCCCAAAAACGTAATAAAACAAAATATCCGAAACGTCTCTGCCTGTCTTTTGGGCGTATCTTTCTACTACTTCATTGCGGGTCAAATTGCCAACTAACCATGTGATATTGAAGGATTTAAGGAATTGTCCGTCGCCCTCTTCGCACCAGTAGGCGAGGCTCGCTCCTAAGTCCATCAGTGGGTCGCCGACGGTGGACATTTCCCAATCTAATACACCCAAAATCTCCGTTAAATCGTCTGGATTCAAGATTACGTTATCGTATTTGTAGTCATTGTGCAGGAATGCAGGGGCTTGCGGGCGGGGCATATTTGCCCGAAGCCAAGTGGCAGTTTCTAACATGGCAGGAATATCATCGGTCTGTGATTTTTCGTATCGTCCAATCCAGCCTTCCACTTGTCTGAGAACGAAGCCTTCTGGTTTTCCGAGGTTTATTAAACCCGTTTTTTCAATATCCAACAAGTGCAAATCCGCCAAATTATCAATCAGATTTTCGGATAATTGCCTCATCGTAGCCTCTGGGATCGTCATTTTCAAGGCATCTTTTCCCCTAAAAATTACGCCTTGAACACGCTCCATCATGTAGAATTGACAGCCCATCACGGCTTCATCTTCACAGAAAATTACGGGTTTTGGTACTTTCGGATAATGCGGTTTCAATAACGACAAAACCTTATATTCACGCCCCATATCGTGGGCAGATTTGATATTTGCCCCAAACGGCGGACGTCGCAAAACGTATTCCTGCAAATTGGTTTTTATGAGATAAGTCAGATTAGAATATCCCCCAGCGAATTGTGTTATTTCTGTAATATCTTCAAAATCAGCAATTTGTGATTTTAAATAATCGTTCAAAACATCACGATTCAGTTCTTCGCCTTGACGGATTTGAGTGGCTTGGTCAGTATTTACTGCTTGCATTATTGCGTTTGTTGAATTTTGGTACAATTTAGGTAAAAAACGAAAAACCACCGAGTTTTTTGCTCAGTGGTTTTTGAAAATGTAGTAAGAAATTGTATTTTTCACTTCAAAATCTCGCTCGCTGTTTTCACTGCTTCTCTCGCCCAAAGTTGGTGCATTTTTCCAGAATAATGTAATCCATCAATCGCAAACATTGAAGTATCCGTATTTTTTCGAGTGATTTCTGTAATATCTATAAAAACGATGTTAGCTTTTTTGCATTCCTCTTTCGCTACATTATTAAAAGTATCAATCTCTGACGCAATTTTTTGAGAATCTTGTCCTCTTGCAAAGGGCGATTTTCCCCAATCTGGGATAGATAAAACGATTACTTTCTTCGCATCACCTTTGGCAAATTTTATACTGGTATTGAGCAATTGTTTAAACTCAACTCGGTAAGTATCAAGACTTTGTCCACGATATTGATTATTTACTCCAATCAAAAGTGAAACCATATCGTATTGTTCGGTCAATTTTCGGGCTTCGATAGCTTGAATTAATTCCGAAGTTGTCCAACCCGTTCGAGCAACGATATCGTGTTTTGTGATATTAAAATCGGTTTTCAGTAAATCAATTAATTGCATACTCCAACGGTCTTTTTCGCCCACACTTTCACCGATGGTATAAGAGTCGCCAAGAGCCAAGAAAGTTCGATTGGGATTAATGGGATTCATATTGTCGGGAGTGATGCTGTATTGAGTTTCTGTTTAACTGCAAGATAACATGGTAAACATAAAAATCAAGATTTGCGTGTATTTTTCCATTTTGTAGGTCGTTTGAGGTTTTGAAATTCAAGACAAATTTGCGACAAAGAATTTTTATTTAATTCTCAGACGATTCATTTTTTTAAAATATCTACGTAAAATGGTGATTTTGAGATTGTTATATTCTTAAATTTTTAAAAACAAACTTACCTCATCCAATTCAATTTATTCACAATTCGTCCAACTCGTTTTCCTTGCTCCAAACCAACCTCACACGCTTGCCGAAAATGAATGCCTCCGTAGATTCGGGAAAGTGATGCTTCTTGGGCTGCTTCCTCAAAACTCTTAAATTGCCGTGGCACTAATTTATCCCTTAAATAATCCGTTTGGTCAGTAAACGCATATTCATTACCAAAAATAGAACTCAAAATCTCTGCCGATGCACCCCATTGTGTTGAATGTCCCGAAGTATATTCGGGAAAAGCGGGTGTTAAAAATGAAGGTTTGAAACGTTTATCAATGTGTTCTTTTATGTAAGTAATTGGTCGAATGCAATTGGTCGAATATTTCGTTTCCCAACAACAGATTAAAGCATCGTTGAGCGAAATACTGGTTTTGGCGTAGGCATACGCAAACTTATCCAAAGATGCTTTTTCCCTTTCGAGGGCATTCACCAAAATATGAATCGTATGCCCAGCGGGCGTATAAGTCACAGTGGCATCATCTTTCCAGTATTCTGCAATAAGGCGTTGTTCAAAAGTTAATTCTCTGGAAATTTCATAAACTTCCATTGCCTGTTTATAGAAAACGGAATTGGGGTCTTTTGAAAACGGGATTGGATCGGCGGGCTTCGTTTGGGCATAAATTCCTTTCACGAAAGTCCTATTTTTACCCCAAGTAGGTTGAACCGAAATTCCAGCTTTCGTTTTTGTATCGTCCCAAGAAGAACCAGATGGAGATTCATAATGGGTATAGTCACGGGCAACGGTCTCTTCCATACTTGCTCGATGTCCACCGTCAATTTTTGAATATTGGTAGATATAATTTGCCATCAATCGTCCAAATTTTGCGGATTCTTCCACTAATTTGAGGTCTTTATACTGTTTTTTAAAGTAAATTTTGTTTTTAGCTTGGACAGTATCCAACGACTTTCTGATATAATTATAGTCCGCTAAGGTATTATAGAGGTAAGAAAACAAACTATCCGACACGCAATACATCGTTTCATCCGCCACTACGTCCCACAAAAGGGTTTTTGTAGTGGTCGGCAATTTTTCTAATCCATTCAACTGTTGGTTCATGGATTGATACATGGGCGAACCCGCATTGATGGATTCATACAAAGCCAAACCCACATACCCGTGCAAACGAGCCGCACTCGTTGGTGAAATTCCCGATTTCATGATGAGAATATTCATTAATCGAACGTAGCGTTTTGGAATATTGCTTTCATATTCTGCGGCATTTTTCGCTTTCTGTTTCTGAGCATTTACTGAAATACTATTTAAACTAAAACAGAAAAATAGTAAATAATAGAAATGATATGAATGTTTTTTCATTATTATGATATGAGCTAAGGATGTTTTCGATTTTCTAAAATTATAATGATATTATTTTTATCAACAAATTGTGTAATGAAAAATGATTAAATATAGTGAATAATAAATTAAGAAATCGCTTGATTTTATGAGTTAAAACCTTGGTTTTTAGTTATTTAAAATCATGCAAAAATAACTCCAAAAAAAACTTAAAAAAAATAAAAAAGCCCTTATTTGTAAAATTTGGCATGATTTTGGCTCTATTTCTTGTGTAACTCTTACGTCAACGCAGACTGAGAATTAGATTAAAAATTTTATGTGAAATGTTTTGTTTATTAAAAATAATCTATTTCATTTGTGGAATCAACTCGGAGTATGTTTCATCATTTATCCATTTTTTCGCCTAAGAGATAAAGTTAACGTAGAGCCAATTCCCTAATTTAAAAAGCCAAGTAGTTAAAACTTAAAATTTTCGCCATTTACAGTATTTCCGCCAAATGAAGTACTAAGGTAGATTTTACCATTCAATTCACCGCCCTTGTGAGTTAGATGGATTTCGTGTTTTTTTCACGCTTTTTTTATCGAAAAACAAGAGAGAATTACTATTCTGGACACATCATGAAGTTTCCTTACTTCAACAATTCAATCTTATACTCAATGATATAGGGCATTTGAATGGTCACCGCCTTACTCGACTATTCTGTTTTAATTCCTTACAACAATTTAAACATCTGTATCCGCTATCCTGAGCATCAGGGTATTTCGTGTCTGCTTTGAAAATTTTTCAATTTTCTCTGCTCATGTTATTCCTATGTCCTTACGGTACGTTTCAATAGTGTTTTTAGTTTTTGAATCGAATTTACTTTAATCACTTTGTGTGATTATTTAAAGATAATTTACCCACAATCCGCCCAATAAAAATCAATAAAGTTTCTAATATGAAAAACTTTACTGCTGCTTTATTCTCATTTATTGAGAATGTAGTTTCCAATTCAAGACAGTCAAAGACTGCAAAAAATTCGGAAGTGGAGAGCATCCGCAACAACCGTGCCAACCTTTTTAAGAACATTTCCACAAGAAATTTTTTGTGGGGATTTTATGGTATTTTTTCAAATCTATTTAAGACGTTCGGAAAGCAATCTTTGTTTTCACGAAACAGCTTCAATGGTTTGAGCAAATTCCGTGATTATTTAAATCAGCTGACGGTCAGTAGGGTTTACCCCAATATTAACAGGGTTTCTATCACAAGTAGAAGCCTTATCGGCGTTTTCGTCGCTTTATTGACGTTAAATTCTAATGTTGCCAACGCTCAATGTACGAGCGTGAGTGGAACAGTATTTAGAGACTTTAACTTGAATGGGGTTAGGGATAATAATAATGAAATCGGTTTGGCGGGTGTAACCGTCAGAGTATTCAATGCGAGTAACGCTCAGGTTGGTACTGCCACGACTGCCGCCAATGGTTCATATTCCATTGCGGGTTTGTCGGGAAGCGTAAGAGTTGAATTCTCAAACTTGCCAGCGGGTTTTGTTTCGGGTCCAGATGGTTCGACGAGTGGAACGAGTGTACAGTTTCCATCAAGTGGATGTAATGCCGTGAATTTTGGCGTGAATCATCCAGATGATTTTTGTGCGAAATCAGGAATTCAGCCAAAAGTGGCAGTGCCGTGTTATGCCAATGGTGCATACACTTCTGATTATACTAACGGAGCTGGACAAGAAGACGCTTTGGTTTCTTTTCCATATAATAGAGTAGGAGACAAAGGGCTTCCTGGAACATCAAACTTTCCAAATGTATTAGCTTCGTACAATAAGCTCGGCTCTGTTTGGGGTATGGCTTATAACAAATTCAACAAAACATTATTTACAACGGCGTTTATGAAACGTCATTCAGGTTTTGGTCCACAGGGAATTGCAGGTCTATATATTATCCAGAATGCAGATGCGAATGGTTTGGGAACGGTTACAGGAATCAACTTAGAAACAATTCCAGGTTTGAGTGTTGGTTTTGCAGGTACTGAACCAACCCGAAACTTATCACCAGATAAAAGAGAGCCAGCCGATGATGGTGGTAATGCCGTTTTTAATGCCGTGGGTAGAATGTCTTTCGGAGATTGTGATTTATCAAGTGATGGAAACACGCTATATATTACAAACTTATTCGATAAAAAGATTTATGTTCTTAATGTAACAAATCCACTGGCTCCAACTTTAATTACTTCATATTTAGTACCAAACCCAGCTTGTGCTGTTGCGAGTGAATATGCTCCTTTTGGTTTGAAGTTTTATAGAGGGAAATTATATGTGGGTGTAATATGTACTGCCCAAAGTTCACAACCCAACGCTGTGGGTGGACTATATGGTCAGGCTGGTTTTGATGTTCCTTCATTGAGTTCTGCGGATTTGAAAGCAACGGTTTATGAACTAAATGGAAGTACGTTTACGACGGCTTTAACACAATTTCCCTTAAACTTCGATAGAGGTTTAGCTAATAGTAGTGCTGTAAGTTATTCTATTTGGAGACCTTGGGTAAATAGTTATTTACAGGTTAATCAAAACAGGGCACAAACTTATCCACAACCAATTTTATCGGATATTGAGTTTGATACAGACGGTTCAATGATCTTAGGTTTTGCCGATCGTTTTTCTCATCAGTTAGGAAATGCTAATTATCCACCATTCGACGATTTGCCAAATATTGTAAATAATGGAAATTTCAACAATGGCAATTCTGGATTTTCTTCTGATTATACTGCCACAACTGGATATGCAGTAACTACGAATTCCAGCACTTTTACAAATGGTGCATCTGCTTGTACTGGTCGTGGTGGTTCAGGAAACTTCCTTGTGGGTAATAGTCCTAATGGTACCAACAGAATTTGGTATCAAAATATTAATATATTACCCTACACAACTTACAGATTAACTTTCTGGGCAACAGCCATAAACTCAAATAATTTACCTCAATTATATTTTACAACTGATGGTAGTCAAGTAACCAGATTTTCTGGTCCAGATTATGCACAACTCACATCTACAACTTGTAATTGGGTAAAATATACCATTGACTGGTATTCTGGCAATAACCCAGCCACCACCTCGACTGTTTTAGGAATTGTTAATGGTAATATTAATGCAAGTTCTGGTGGAATTGGAAACGATTTTGGAATAGATGATATTTCCATGTCTGCTGTCTCAACAGAGACTGGACGTGTTGAAGGAGATTTGATGCGTGCAACCAAAGTTGGAAGTACGTGGACCATCGAAAACAATGGAACTGCCAGCGGAATAACCACAGCGGGAACTAATAAAGGCGGTGGACCTGGTGGTGGAGAATATTATTTTGGTGATGTAACCATTGACCACGATGAACCAACCATGGGAGGTTTGTTGATGTTCCCTGGTTCGGGTGAAATTATGACTACGATTGCTGGACCAGCGAATATTTTTTATTCTGGTGGTACCCGTAGACTTAATAATAGCACTGGTGATTATTTGTATGCTGGTGCTCCACTTTCATGGAATACAGTCGCAAATTACCGTTTGGGTTACGCTGCCCGTCCCGCACCAACGGGAGATTATAAGCTATACAACGGTGATACCCCAGGAACTTTTGGTAAAGCCTCAGGTTTAGGGGACATTGAAGTTTTCTGTTCTCTTGCTCCTTTGGAAATTGGAAACCGTATTTGGAGAGATTATAACCAAAACGGAATTCAAGATGCAGGGGAACCTGGTATTCAATATGTAACCGTTCTCTTATTTAAAGGCGTGACGCAAGTAGCCACCGCTACAACTGATGCCAATGGTGAGTATTATTTCAACGATGCCAATGTTAATGGTGGTGGATTATTGCCAAACACGGCTTATGAAATCAGAGTAGCGACGAATCAAATTGGAAATACATTTTTATCACCACAAAATGCTAATTCCAATAACAGCGACAATATAGATAGTGATGCTTCTCTCTCTGGTGGTAATGCAGTAATTGCTTTAACCACAGGTGTTTACGGAGAAAGTAATCATACGTATGACATTGGTTTTTCACCAAACTGCCCTACGTTGAGTAATCCTGGTCCAACGGGTGGTACTATTACTGTTTGTTCAGGAACATCGCCTGTCTTGACTTTGTCGGCAAGCAATGTGAGTTCTCAGCCTTTGCCTAATGCGACTACTATCCAATGGGTTTGGTTTTCAACTCCTCAAGCTAATCCTTATGTGGGAGCATCGCCAAACTATTTATTGCCAGATACAACACCATTAGTTGATGGACCTATTACAGGTAACTTTACGAATTTTCCAACAACTGCTGGGACTTACTATGTTTATGCTTGTTTGAAACCATTACCTGGTGTAAACAATCCAAACTGCCTTCCATCTGTTGCGTATATAGTAAACGTTAGTCCACTTCCAAGCTTTCCAACGTCAATTACGAGTCTTCCAACCTGTAAAGTTGGAGGAAGTGCAACTGTAACGATGAGTGCTACTTGTGCAATTGGGACACCAATTTGGTATTCAACACCATTAGCTACAACGGGTGGAGTCTTAGGTGCAACATTTGTAACACCTGCGATTTCATTACCAACTCCTTACTATGTAGGTTGTAAAAATACAGCAGGTTGTGAAACTGCTGGTGCAAATAGAGCTAATGCAACTGCAACGGTAGTTGAACCACCAGCGGCTCCAACCATTTCAGTACAAGGTGGAAGCAACACCAATACCGTTTGCGGCACGTCAGCAACTTTAACTGGTGCTTGTGCGGCAGGTTCTGGATTAACGCCAACTTGGTCAAATGGAACAACTGCTCCTTCAATAACCGTAAATTCATCAGGGACTTACACAGCAAAATGTAATTCAACGACTTGTCAAAGTCCAAATTCAGCGGATTTGGTTGTAACGATTGTCACAAATCCAAGCACGCCAAGCATCACGGGTGGCGGTGTAACGATCTGTTTAACCAAGACCACGACGTTAACTGCCACGGGTTGTTCAAACGTTAATGGGTATAAATGGTATTTAAACAATGGAAGTACAGCCTTGGCAACCACCACGGGTTCACTCGTAGTGACGGGCGATGCGGTAGGCACCAAGAATTACACGGTCACTTGT
>JANXML010000089.1 GCA_025354645.1 Arcicella sp.
TTGATACAAGAAAAGTAACAAAAGAAAATCAAGAAATCCCGAAACTCGCTTCGCTCAAACAGCGGGATTTCGGAAAGAGCTTACAGTTTATTTCATAAGTTATTCATTTTCAGATATTTATAAAATTTAAACATCTTCTAATTATAAAATTCTAAAAAAATATTCACTTAATTGAATATTTTTTTAAATTCTAAATTCAAATTTCTACAAAAAAAAACCAAACTCACAACCATTTTATGTAATGAAGATTTAATAAAGTAATTTTTATACAAATTCCCTTTTTCAACCGATGATTCCTAAAAAATAAACGACAAAGAGATTTACGTTTAAATTATTTGAATTGTCGAGTTATTTATCCAAATTCTGGAACTACAACTGTGAAATTGGCGTACAATAACAGACTTTAAAGTGCTTGAATACAGCAATTTAATCCAAATTTTAGTTTAATTATTTCTTACGAAAACCCAAGTTTGAAGCAAGTTTGAAGCCAGAAATTACGAATAAAATTGAGTAGAATATGCGTAATAATTTCAATAAAACTTACTTGAATTTATCTCAGTTTAGTAGTTAACGAAGACATTAAACTCATAACTGCTGGGAATTAGGATTAAAAAACTACTAAAAATATTTTAAAAATACACTTTTCAAAATCCCGATTTGAAATCTTTGAATATTTTAGCATTAATAATACTATCAGTTTCCACTTCAAAAATTTTGGACTTACCGTTATTTAAAATAAAGTCTTCTAAATTAACGTTGAAATGTTCGTGAGAATTAACAAAATAATATTCCAGACCAGCATCTTCAGCCGTATTTTTAGCATTCAAAGATTGAACTGTTTCAAAATAATCATCTAATTCAGGCTGTTTGCTCGGTCCATCAATGATTCTAAAAATTCCACCTCCGTGATTATTTAATAACATAATTCTCAGATTTTCAGGGAGATAGCGATTCCAAAGGGCATTTCTATCATAAAAGAAAGCCATATCACCTACTAATAAAAATACTAATTTATCTGTTGCTAATGCCTGACCAACTGCTGTACTGACACAGCCATCGATGCCACTGGTACCTCTATTTGCGAAAACTTCAATATTTTTTTTGTAATCTATCCCAATATAATTAGCATAACGTACTGACATTGAATTTGCTAAATGAAGTTGACAATTTTCTGGAAGAGCATCCATTAGTTTTTTGACAACAAAAAATTCATTAAAACTCTCTTTGTAAATAGCTTTTTCAAAAAATCTCTCTAAATAAATAAAAGCTTTTCTTTCTTTGACTACCCATTCTTTGTGAAAACTTTCATCTCGTTCCTCTTCTCCTGTTCTAAATTTTTCAAAATCTAAATCCTCATAAATTTTTATAAAAAACTCACGAGGATTCATCGGAATAATTTTAGTTAAAGATTGAAATGTATCGATTAAATGCTCCCCTAATTGCAAATGCCAATGTTCAATCGCCTTATTTTTTCGTAGATACGTTTTTAATCCTTTTGAAATAAATGATTTTCCAAACGTTATTAAGAGTTCTGGGCGTAAATTTTCGTCTTTTAAATCTAAAAAAATGTCATGTTTCGAAATTATTTCACAACCTACATTTGAAATTGTATCACCAATTAAAACAACATGAAATTCACTTTGCAGTTTTTGGAGTATTTGAGATAATTCATCACTTTTTTCACCCTGTCCAGCCGCAATCAGAATTCTGTTATATGCTTGAAATTTGTTTAAAATAATATGCCAAGAAGATGATTTCAGAGTCGTTTCAATATCCTCAACTTCAATTAATCGAGGGTTTGGGTCAAATATAACTTCCTCATTTTCAAAGGGATAGAAAGGTTCACGCAAAGGGATGTTTAGGTGGACGGGTCCTTGTGGGAAAGTTTTTGCTAGATTTATAGCCTCATTGATAGTTCTTTCGATGTGCCAAACCGAATCTGGGTGTTCATAGCTTGCTCCAATTTCAAAACTTTTTTTAACGTGTTTTCCAAAAATATCTGTTTGATAAATCGTTTGTCCATCATGCTGATGAATCCATTCTTTGGGGCGGTCTGCCGTCAAAATTATCAACGGAATTTCT
Organism: Arcicella sp.; assembly: GCA_025354645.1. Classification (GTDB taxonomy): domain Bacteria; phylum Bacteroidota; class Bacteroidia; order Cytophagales; family Spirosomataceae; genus Arcicella. The sequence goes on from JANXML010000089.1 coordinate 2,083, forward strand.
TGAAAAAATGCCTCCGCAACAGCAGGTGCATAATTATACGCCGCAGAGCCTGAAGTACAGCATATTGCTACGGGTGCTTTCAAATTCTGAGCCATTCCCAAAGCAATAAATGCAGCAGAACGTTCATCCGAGACAGATTTAGTGGTAATATCGGGGTGTCGGACAAACGCAATAGTTAAAGGGGCATTTCTTGAACCTGGAGAAATAATTGCATTTTTAACTCCTTTTTTAGCAAGAATATTAACAAGATTAATGATGGGTTGAAGAAGCATAGTCTTTAAATATTTTCGGCAAAATGTTTTTGGTTTAAAGATAAATTTACTTTGTTCCAGTTAATGCTGGTAGTCAAAGGGGATTGACGTATTGGGCAATTTTCAACTTTACAGTAATGACAACATTCAGGCATACAAGGATCTGCATGAATAAAAATCTCAACGTGAGAAGGAAATTCTTTACCCAAAATCTCTTCAAATTCATGAACAGTTTCATGTACTTTTTCAAGATTCCAATAGTTAGGTAATGTTAAATGGCAATCAATGTGGATATCAGAACCATACTCTTGAATTCGCATATTGTGGATGTCAATCCAAGCATTTTTTTGATGGCTTTTTAAGATATTTACAACTTTTTCTAATACCTCTTCATTGGTTTCATCCATTAGCCCGCCAATAGATTTACGAATTATTTTTACCCCATTCCAAGCCATAAATACAGCAAAGAAAATTGATGCGGCTCCGTCTATCCAATAAATATTTGTAATGAAAACCATTAAAACGGCAAACACCAAAATTAACCCACTCATCGCATCCAATTTCAAGTGCTGTCCATCGGCAATAAGTGTAGGAGAACTTTTTATAATACCCTGTTTTTCAATTACATATCCTAATCCATAATTAATAATTGTACCCAATGAAATAATTATCAAGCCTACTCTTAAATCTAAAATAGGTTGAGGATTTAGTAACCCTTGTATGGCGTGAAAGACAATAAAAACACTGGCTAATACAATTAAAACGCCCTCTAAGCCAGCCGAAAAGAACTCAATTTTTCCGTGACCGTAAGGGTGATTCATATCTCGTGGTTGCGAAGCTAAATAAATTGCGTAAAAAGCAAATGCACTCGCCACCACATTAATAATGGACTCCAACGCATCCGTTAAAATCGCACTCGAATAGGTCATGTAATAGGCTATAAATTTAGCAATCATCAACGCTAAACTTACGAAAAAGGATGTTAGGATTAAATTGTATTTTTTTGAGAAAAACATTAAGTGATAAGTTTCTGACTTCTTAGTTATCAAATTGAAATACCAAAATGATTCAATTAAATTATACTTGATATATGTGCAAGATTGATAATTGGAAAATTGACAACTTTTAATTTTTACTTCAAAGTTACGAAATTCAGATTTTATAATTCATACCTTGTGTTATACCTTTGTAAAATGAATGAATTAAGGAATCCTTGGCAAAAAATTTCATCGCATGAAGTGTATAATAACGCATGGATTAGTGTTCGTCATGAGGAAGTAATTAAACCAAACGGAGAATTTGGATTTTATGGAGTGACGCATTTTAAGTTTTTAGCGGCAGCTGTTGTTCAGTTAGATGAAGATAATAATATCTGGCTTGTTGGTCAATTTCGATACACTTTAAATGAATATTCTTGGGAGATTCCGATGGGCGGCGGTAATCTTGCCGTCGATAGTTTAGCATCTGCGAAACGTGAATTAAAAGAAGAAACAGGTATAATTGCTGATAGATGGACTTATTTAGGAAAACTACACACTTCAAATTCTGTAACTGATGAAGTTGGATATATGTATTTAGCCGAAGATTTGACGATGGGAGAAGCAAAACCTGACGATACAGAAATTTTACAAATAAAGAAAATACCCTTAATTGAAGCAGTAAAAATGGTTATGGAGTCTGAAATCACAGATTCCTTGTCAATTGCTGCCATTTTAAAAGTTGCCAGATTAAAAAATATTTAAACCAATTATAATGTTTCAAGCGATTTTTTTTGGATTTTTATACGGATTTATACTTTGTTTTACTTTCGGACCCGTTTTTTTTAGATTGATTCAGACCAGCATTGATAATGGTTATAAAAGAGGAATTTTGATAGCCTTAGGGGTAACAGTTGCCGATGCAATTTTGATGTTTTTTGCTATTTTTGGGACAAGCTATTTGCCACAGTTAAAGTATTTTGATGATTTCATTTCAATTGTCGGAGCAAGCATTTTATTTATTTTGGGATTTGTTAGCATATTTAAACAAAAGACTCAAATCATATATCCAACTTCTAAATTGAGTTCATTTTTATATTATTTCACTTCTGGAGTTTTCTTAAATCTTCTCAATCCTTCCAATTATTTAGCAGTTTTTGCAACATCCGCTTACCTTGTAGCAAAAGGAATGACATTAAATGAAAGAATCGTTTTCTTTCTTTTCAGTTTACTTGCCACCATGTCCGCAGAATCACTAATTGCATTTTACGCCAACAAAATGAAGAGAATCTTAACTGGAAAAGTCCTGAAAAGAATCAATCAAGTTGCAGGAACTATCTTTATCATTTCAGGACTTTTAATACTATATAAACAATTTTTCTAATCTATTTTCTTCAAATAATCTTCCCATTCTTTTATTAATTCTTCCTTTTTAAGAACCCTTGGAAATTTATTTTGCCCACCTGTTTTTCCTTTCTTATCCATAAATTCGTAAAATGCTTTCGTAGGTAATACACTCATTTCTAAGACTTTAAGAGCATGTTTTCTTTCAACGGGATAATCGTCATTGATTTCACAAAGTATTTTATCAATCTCGTTCATCAGTAATTCAGAATCAATTTTATCATCTGTGCCAACGTACCAATGATGCCCAAATGAATTTTCAAATTTCCTTCCAATCACAGTAAATTCTCTAATATCAACTTTAAATTTCTTACAGGATAATTCAATTGCTTTATTCATATTATCGACTGAAAGATGTTCTCCACAAAGACTTAAAAAATGTTTAGTTCTTCCAGTAATAATAATTTCAGCCTTCTTTTTATTAGTAAATTTAATGGTATCTCCAATTAGATAACGCCAAGCCCCAGACACCGTTGAAATTAAAAGTGCGTATTCAACTCCTTCCTCAATTTCATCAATCATGAGTGTTTGTGGTTTCTCTGCCATCACGCCATCATCATCAAAATTATCCTGTGTAAAAGGTATAAATTCAAAGAAAATTCCATTGTTTAAAACCAAAGACATATCAGTATCGGGGGCAGTTTGAAATGCCATAAAACCTTCCGAAGCTAAATAGGTTTCAATATACGTAATAGGGCGACCTAAAAGTTTTTCAAATCCTTGTTTATACGGTTCAAAACTAACTCCACCGTGACAAAATATCTCTAAATTGGGCCAGATTTCGTGGATATTTTTGACTTTATATTCTTTAATAATTTTTTCCATTAAAATTTGAATCCACGCAGGCACTCCTACAATAAATCCAATATCCCATTCTTTTGCTTTCTTGGTAATCTTGTCTAATTTTTCTGCCCAATCTTTTGTTTCAGCAATTTTTTTGCCAGGTTTGTAGAATCTTTCAAACCAAAAAGGGATTTTGCCAGCGGTTATTCCGCTTAAATCTCCTTCAAAATAATCACCCATATCTTGCAATTTAGTGCTTCCGCCCAACATTAAATATCCCTTTTCAAATAATTTTGGAGGAAGGTTCTTGTAAGAAGATAATGCTAAAATTTGACGGATTGAAGTATTATGGATAGCTTTTACCATGTCCTTCGTAACGGGAATATGTTTTGAAGCAGATTCTGATGTACCCGAACTCAACGCAAAATATTTGATAGAACCAACCCACGACACATTTTTTTCACCTTCCAAAGTCTTGTGCCACCATTCTTTATACATTTTGTTGTAATCATAAACGGGAACAAGTTTTTTATATTTAGTATAAAATTCTTTATCATTGGAAAAAAGAGCAGCATTCATAATTTCCTCAAAATGAAATTTTTCGCCAAATTGAGTAAATCTACCTTTATTCAATAATTTGACAAGCGTTTTACGTTGAAGTTTTGCCAAATTTGTTTTGGGCAATTTCATAAAACTTGAAAATCTGATTCCTCTTTTTAAAATATTTCCTACAATTGCTATCTCCATATTTTAGTATTAAGTCCCTTGTACTTAGTTAAAAAATATCCATTATGATTTTATCACAAACTCTTTCAAAACCAAGAACTAAGAACCGTAAGAGCTTGATAATCAGTTAAATCAAATTTTGCAGGAACGATTGAAATGTAATTTTCTTTTAAAGCATCTTCGTCAGTTCCTCCACCAGCGTCCTCATTTAACAGAAAACCATCCATCCAATAATACGGTCTGCCATAAGGGTCTTTTCGCTCTTCGAATGATTCCTTAAACACTGCATCCGTTTGTCTGCATATTTTGATTCCTTTAATTGGTTCTTCCGAAATTTTTGGGAAATTAACATTTAAGGCAAGCCCTTTAGGTAATCCATTTTCAATAACTTTTAATGAAATCTTTTTGATATATTCTTTCGTATGTGAAAAATCTGCATCGGTTGAAAAATCTCCCAACGAAAACCCAATAGCTGGAATTCCTTCAATGGCGGCTTCAATTGCCGCAGACATTGTTCCACTGTAAAGAATTGATATTGAAGAATTTGAGCCATGATTTATGCCAGAGACTACCAAATCAATCTTACGACCTTTCAATAAAAAATGTTTACCAAATTTAACGCAGTCGGCGGGGGTTCCACTACATTTATACGCCTCAACATTCGGAAGATAATTTTTTACTTTATTAACTCGTAAAGGTCGGTCAAGCGTAATGGCGTGTCCCATGCCAGATTGATGAGTATCGGGTGCAACAACAACAACTTCGCCAATTTCTGACATTACTTCTGCTAATATTCTGATGCCTTTTGCGGCAATAGAATCATCGTTTGCTACTAAAATTAAAGGTTTTTGCATTATTAAATTTATAAATTAAGGGTTTCTTTTGAAACAGAAACCAAATATAGGTAGTTTTGCTTTTGAGACCAATTCACTCGCTACTAATATGTTAAAATTTATTGGGAAATTAATCCTTAAAATTGCAGGTTACAAAATTATTGATACTACTCCAAAAGGAGTGCAAAATTATCTAAAAGCGGTCATGATTGCCGCTCCACACACTTCAAACTGGGATTATGTATATACAATGGCAGCATTATATGCCCTTGAAGTACCCATAAAATATCTTGGAAAAGATTCTTTATTCAAATTTCCTTTGGGTATTTTAATTAGAAAATTAGGTGGTATTCCCGTGCGAAGAGATCAAAAAAATAATATGGTTAATGATATGGCAAAAATGATTGAGGAAGCAACAGACCAAATGATTTTGATAATTCCAGCAGAAGGCACTCGTTCTTTTTCAAAGGAATGGAAATCGGGTTTTTATCATATTGCAAACACAGCACATGTTCCTATTATCTTGGGTTTTTTAGACTTTGCTAAAAAAGAAGTTGGATTTATTGATGAATATAACCCTACTGGAAATTACGAAACAGATTTAAAAATCATTCAAAGAAAATACATTGGGATAACGCCAAAACATCCAGAATTATATTCATTAAAAGATGTAAAATTTGATTAAAGTATTCTGTAATTCACTTAAAATCTGACTATCATATTCCTTAAAAGAAACCTATGTAAAGCCGTTATATGTGGGCTTTGAGGTAAATATTCATTTTTTTATTTGCTATTTTCCAGATGTTTATTTTGATTTGCAATTGACCCATTGAAAGAGGCTGATTTTTGAAATTCATAATTACGTTAATAGCTCTAATGCAAATTTAATTAAGCTATCCAATTGTTTATCAGCCTGTTGAGAAAAATCATTGGTCATTCTATTTGCCAAAATTGCACTGATTGAAAGTACTTCATGTCCTAAAACTTTCCCCATTAAATAATATCCTGCTGTTTCCATTTCCAAATTTGTTAAAGTTACACCCGCATGAGAAAATTGATTCATTTTCTGTAAAAGCCCTTCAATTTTTGGATTATATCTCAAAGTTCTACCTTGCGGAGCGTAAAAGCCTGGGCAAGTAACAGTCGCACCCGTAAACCAATTAGTTGGCATATTTAGGGTAAATAATTTAAATAACTCAATGCTTGAACGGTTGCAATAAGGCATGAATTCTAAATCAAACTCTGCTTTAATTTTATTGGTAGTTTCATTATACTCTGTTTCATAAAAATAACCTAAGGCATCAAATCCAATCCCCCATTCTGAAACCACAAAACTGTTGACAGGAATACTTTTTTGTAAACTCCCAGAAGTACCTAAACGAATGATATTCAAAGTCTTATGTTCGGGTTTTACTTCAAAAGTCTTAAAATTTATATTCACCAAAGCATCCAATTCATTCATTAAAATCTCAACATTATCAGTTCCAATTCCACTTGAAATCACAGATAACCGTTTTCCATTTAAGTAACCTGTGTGTGTTACAAATTCACGCTTACTAATTTGAAATTCAATAGAATCAAAATACCGAGAAACAAACTTCACACGGTCGGGATCGCCGACAGTTATAATAGTGTCTGCAATATTTTCAGGATAAAGATTTAAGTGATAAACCGTTCCGTCAGGATTAATAATAAGGTCAGTTGGCGTGATTTTCATAGTTTATTTTATCTTTTTATTTTCTAAAATAATAGCAGACGGTGGGTTTTCTCCTTTAAATTTCAATTCCTTTAAATCCATAAATTCAAGTCAAAATCGTTAGCAATTGTTCTTGTTACGCTGAACATTGAATAAAATAACTTAAAACTTCAATTATTAAGAAAATTGAATTGTTTTCGTTCTCTGACGACTTTTAAAACCAAATTGCGGAGAATAATTTTTCGATTGTTTGGAATAATATCCATCTGGATTAAATGGACGTTTGCGAGGATGTTTTTTGCACTCTTTTGAACAAGCTCCTTCCATCAACTTCAAACAAGAAGGGCATATCGCTAAATGTGCGTTGCATTCTGGATTTGCACAATTTACCATAAAATCGGAAGTGGTTTCACAAATATGACACTTTGAAATCACAGCAGGGTTAATGACATTTACATCAGTTGTAACTCTGTTATCAAACACATAACATTTCCCCTCAAAATCTTCTCCTCCTTCCTCTAAACCATATTTTATGATACCACCATGCAATTGATAAACATTCTCAAAACCACGCTCTAATAGATATGCGGAGGCTTTTTCACATTTGATTCCACCCGTACAATAAGTAATAATTTTCTTCTTTTTAAGATGTTCAATTTCTTGAATATGGTCGGGTAATTCTCTAAAATTCTCCATATCAAAAGTAATTGCTCCTTTAAATTTCCCCAAATTGTGTTCATAATTTGAACGCATATCTACTAAAACTACATCTGGGTCGTTATGATACATTTCCTTAAAATCAGTAGGCTCTAAATGCTTTCCAGTACGTAATCTTGGGTTTACTCCTAAATCAGAATTTACAATTTCTTCTTTTAATCTAACGTGCAGTTTTGCAAAAGTGTGTTCTTCGTGTTCTTCAACTTTAAAATCAAAATTTGTGCCTTCAAATAGAACATCATTTTCGAGCCAATTCATATACTTTTTGCAGTCGTCAGTTAAACCCGAAACAGTACCATTTAAACCTTCTGGGGCAATAATTATTCGACCCAAAAGATTATTTTCGATGCAAAAAGTATGATGTTTTTCTCGATACGCCTCCAAATTAATCATGGGTGTATAGTTGTAATAAAGAATTACGCTGTATGGCTTCATCTTCAACATGAGTTACAGGGTCTTGGTTAATTATAAATTTTTGCTTAATAAAAGATGCACATCAATAAAATTTATATTTATTGAAATGTTAGAATGCAAAGGTACAAAAATTAAAAATTTGCTACTAAACAAATAACCAAATACCGTTTATCCTAACAATCGCAAAGTTGATTTTTTTCAAAATAATTCAAATCCTAAGTTATTTTTTTCCTTTTTTTTAATGAAATTTGTAACTTAAAAGGTTAATAAAGAGAAAATATAGGCATTATTAATACCTAATCACCAATACCTAAATTACTATTAAGCAAAATGCACATAGCCATTACTGGAAATATCGGAGCGGGAAAAACAACCTTAGCCACAAAATTAGCAGAACATTTTGGCTGGGAAGTACTTTATGAAGCCGTAGAAGGCAATCCATACCTTCCACCTTTTTACGAAGATATGCCTCGTTGGGCTTTCCACCTACAAATGTACTTTTTGAAGAGTCGATATGAACAAGTTTTACAAATTCAAAAATCGAATCGTCAAATCATTCAAGATCGAACTATTTATGAAGATGCGTATATTTTTGCGATGAATTTGTATAAATCTGGCATCATGTCAACGCACGATTATACGACTTATCGAGGTATTTTCGACTTGATGATGCGTTCAGTCAAAGCACCCGATTTAACAATTTATTTAAAGGCTGATTTACCAAAATTAGTTTCCCAAATAAAAAAACGTGGAAGAGATTTTGAATCAAATATATCGGAAAAATATTTATCGGATTTGAATGAACACTACGAAGAATTTACGAATAATTATAAAGAAGGTAAATTGTTAATTTTGGATGTAAATAATCTTGATTTTGTGAATAATCCGAAGGATTTATCCAAGATTATTGCCAAAGTTGACAAGGCATTATTATATGATAAACAGCCTGAATTAGCGTTTGAAAATTAAGAATTTAATAGTGTAAATACACGCTTAAAATAACAAATAAAAGATTAAAATTTGTTCAATCGTGACACTTAAATAGAACTTCATAGAATAAAATTTTGTTATTATTATGTAAAAAAGTCCCTTCAAAATTAATTGAAAGGACTTTCGTGACGATGAGGAGATTCGAACTCCTACAGGATTGCTCCCACTACCACCTCAAAGTAGCATGTCTACCAGTTTCACCACATCGCCGATTAGATTTTACAAAATTAGGTAAAAAATAATTATTAACAAGCGATTGAGGCTTGATGAATTATTAAAGAATAAAATTTATTTTTAATAGACTGATAATCAATATAATTACAATAAAATAAAAAGAAAATGGCATTAGAATTTGAAGGTAGTTTAGTCAAAGTTTTGCCCGAAGTAACGGGTCAAGGCAAAAATGGGGTTTGGGTTAAGCAGGATTTTGTCTTAGAAACAGAAGAACAATATCCTAAAAAAGCCTGTTTCACGGCTTGGGGCGATAAAGCCGCCGATTTGAAAACTTTTTCCTTAGGTGAGAAACTCAGGATTTCATTCAGCGTAGAATCTCGTGAATATAACGAGCGTTGGTACACAGATTTAAAAGCCTATAGAATTGATGCTGGTGGTGGTGTAGGAACTTCAAGTCCGTCGAATGCACCAGCTCAAAGTCAAGGTTCTTCGGCTCCAAGACAAGCACCTCCAGTTGCTGATTTGCCGTCATTTAGTGCTGATGATCAAGACTTGCCTTTTTAAATAATTTTGACAGTAATTTAAGCGTATTTTGTATTGATTTTTAATATAAAATACGCCTTTTTTATGTTCATATTTTAGTAAAAATAAATAAATTTTACGTTATAGATTACCTTTTCTAATTGCTTTCCTTGAATTTTATTTAATCATTAAACACCAAAATAAAATGGAATTTAATTTTGAAAATTTAGATGAACAAACTCACTTGGCAATGATTTCAGAAGTTAAAACTGACATAGACAAGAAAGTAATTTATTATAGTAAACGTTTCACCAAATACGGTCGAATTAAGTATTTAGCTTTATTATTAGATGCAGTTAAATCTGGTGATGAACAGACACTCGCAAAATCAATAAAAATTAATTATTGTTTTGTGGAAACTGAAAAAAGGGAAGGAAAAAATGGTGTAATTCAAGCAAATATACCAAAAAATGCTAATCAAGTTTTTGCTGAAAGTGAATTTAACCGTTTCTATATCAGAGCATTAGCCAAAATTGCCCTTTCAACAAATCGAGGATTAATTATTTACAGAGCAAAACAATCCAAAACGCCAAGACCTGAATCTGAATTGATGATTGGCAAAAAAATTGACCCTTTAAACTTGCTTTATGATTTGCGGAATCACATTGGAGTTGATACTGCTTTTGGTTTGCCTGCTGGACCGAATAGCGGTCTTTCGGTGAGATTAAATTAGTACATAAATGCTATTAAATACAGAAGCCTTTGGTTTTTTACCAAAGGCTTCTGTATTTAATAGCATTTATGTCGGACATTTGAAATTATTAAACTGTAACCGCACAAAGCCATTCTGGACGGGTTGTCACAACCTTTGCTCGCAATTCATTTAAAATTGAATACAATCCAAAGTAAGTCCGATTAATATATAGCCCATGTTGTGAACCTCTGGCGACTTTTGAAGTTTTTAACTCTTCTAAACTTTGCAATTTTTCAGCGTATTGATACACACTTTCAAAATAATCATCATCCGCAAAATTGAACTCACCAACTGAGAAAGGTTTACCCAATAAATAAATCATTTCTTTAAATAATTCTGTAAAAAAAATTGCCTCCTTTTCGTTATCGTATTCTGTAATAAATTCCAGTTTTCTAAAAATATCGACCGTTCTTTCGTTGTCTTGAAGCGTGTCAAAATTCAATAATGCGAAGTAATTATCGTAGAAAAAATCTGGAATAACCTTAATACAACCAAAGTCAATTACGCCCAAAGTACCATCATGACGCATCAAAAAATTACCTGGATGTGGGTCTGCGTGAACTTGTTTTAAAGTATGGATTTGATAATCATAAAAATCCCAAAGCAATTGCCCAATACTATTTTTGGCTTCTTGAGAAGGGTTTGTCGCTAAAAATTCATTCAAATGAAAACCTTGTAACCAATCCATCGTCAGGATTTTGTCACAAGAATATTCTGGATAATATTTTGGAAAAAATAAACCTTTTATGTGGGCACAAGCCTCAGAAATTTCTACTGAACGGTTCAATTCAAGAACGTAATCTGTTTCCTCCAATAATTTCTCACGGACTTCACCCATGTATCTGTCAACATCTTTTTCATTTAATCCAAACATGGCAATTGCAATTGGACGAATCATGTTTAAATCACTCCCAATACTCTCCGAAACTCCTGGATATTGAACTTTAACCGCCAATTCTTTGCCGTCTTTCGTCGCTTTATGAACCTGTCCGATTGAAGCCGCATTTGCAGCATTCATATCAAAAGTATCAAACATTTCTTGTGGAGCTTTACCAAAGTATTTCTTAAATGTTTTCACAACTAATGGTCCTGAAAGTGGTGGTGCTGAATACTGAGACATCGCAAATTTCTCACGGTATGCCCGTGGGAGCATCCCTTTATCCATGCTTAACATCTGCGTTACTTTCAGGGCGGAACCCTTCATTTCGCTCAAAGAAGAATAAATATCAGCCGCATTATCTTGGTGCAATTCATCCTTGGTGGTTTCAGAATCAATTATTTTTTTGACATTATATTTTAAATAATTTCCCCCAATTTTCACCCCAGTTTTAACAAACTGCATCGAACGAGCGACTTTTGAGGTAGGAATTGAATTTTGTTCTTTCATTTTTGAAGTATTACGAATTTAGAAATCCGTTCATTTTTAAAATACCATTATGAAAATGATAATGAGGCTTTAAGAAATAATTGTTGATAATGTACCAAACCAAACTTGAATTTATCTGTTTTGATACATAAATTTGGCAAAATCTAAGACTGTATCAAGAGCAGAAGAACCAATTAAATCAAAAGAAGTGTTAACAGATTTTTCTATCATAGCATCAGTCTGTTCAAAACCTCTTGATTTATCTTTGACCCAAAAATCCAAAACCATCAAAAACTGTAACCAAAAGGCATCTGGATATCGTTCATCAATAAATTTACGTGGTTGAACTTCTCTGCTTTCTTTTCCTTCCATAATTAAATCTCGTGCATATTCTTTAAAAGCAGTCTTTAAATCCGTCATGAAAATAGGCGTTTTCAAACGTCTTTTATCAATCAATCGCCAGGTTTGTGCGGTATAACTTCTGTTGTTTTTTAGAATTTCTACCCAAGTATAATAAAATGCCAAGAGTTTTTCTCTCACACTGTACGTTGAATAAACTGAATCAGCTTCAATTTTGGTAATGGTTTCTTTGAAAAAACCCAACCATATATCACTTTCTAAAAGTTCAAAAGAATTGAAGAAATCATAAAATTCAATTTCTTTCATTTTCAATTTCTTCGTAAATGAAAATATTGAAGTTGGAGCTGTTCCATTTTCAAGATAATACTCAATATAAGCTTGCTTTATTTTATCTACTTTTTCCATGATTTTTTAATAAGCGACGGTTACGTAATTATAACAGATAACACAAAAACATTGTTTCTTTTTTAAGAACTTATTCAGATTAAAAACAAAAAAACTACTTTTCTATAACAGAAAAGCAGTTTTTTATGAATTTTTTGTATTATTCGACTATTTATTTATTAAAATTCTTTGAGAAGAAGTTTCTTCTCCCGCAGTTACCCTTAATATATATAAACCTGTCCTTAATTTTTCGGTTTTTAATCCATAAAGTGTACTTCTTTGTCCTTCATAATTATCCTCATAAATGGATAAGCCTCTTATATCAAAAACGCTAATACTAACATTTTTTTCACCAGTAAAGAGTACTCTAATGTTAGAAACTGTTTTAATTGGATTCGGTTCTACTGTAATCGTTAAACTTTCTTTTTCAACAATCGGATCTAAATTTAATAACAATCGTTTTCGTCTCAAACTTAATTGTATTGCCGAACGAGAACGTTTTTTTTGATCGTTTGTAAAAATATTCATACAAATATCTGGAGAATAATCCATGTAATTTTCAATCATATTCATACGTGAAACACCATTACAAACTGAGGTCATTTTGTTGCAAGTGAGAGATTCATTTAATTTTTCAATTTGTGGAGTATCATCGCAAAAGTCATTACTGCACGGAATTGTTTGTTCAGTGGGATGTAATAAACCTAACCAGTGACCAACTTCATGGGTTGCAGTTCTGCCTAAATTGTAATAATTTTTTAAAGTTCCACAACACGTTCCAAAATTTTGATAATCAACAATTACACCATCAAAAATATCTTGCCCCGCCACATCTTCGGGTGTCGAGTCAAGACCACTTAAATCGCTGTCATACGGAAACGCAGAATAACCTATTGTTCCAAATTTGCTTTTTACCACCCAAATGTTCAGATATTTTTCATAATTCCAATGGATTATATTGGCAATTTTTTGGTTTTCATACTGCAAATCAAAGGAAATGGAGTTATTAAAAGTTCTGGTAATTCCATTGGTAGGATTCCCATTAGGATCTTTTGTGGCTAATTGAAATTCAATTTCCATGTCGATACCAACTGGATTTGTGTTGTATCCTTTTGTGCCAACTTTTCTACGGTAATCTTCATTCAGAACCCTAATTTGAGAATTTATTTGTTCATCTGAAATGTTCGTATTGTTATCACCTCCCACAAAATTTGAAGAATTATTATGTACCACATGAACAACCACTGGAATTCTGTAAACTTTATCAGTAACTCTTAAATTTTCTCCTTTAAGTTTGTTTTGAAATTCTCTTAATTGAAATTCAAACTCGGCTTGTTGTCTAATCCAGTTAGGATTTTTCAGTTGCTTCAAGTTATTACCAATAGAAAATCCGCATCGTTCTTGAGAAAAACTTAATGTGGAAAACAACACCATTAAAATGGTTAAATAATTCTTCATAAAAATATAATATAAATCTCCAGATTCGTATAATTTCCTTAAATACGAATTTGGAGATTCCAATTAAACTACTTTTTCAACTTCTGATTTTTCGTAAGCCAAGATGATGTCACGAACCAAACGATGTCTAACAACATCAGTAGCATCCAATTCAACAAATTCAATCCCTTTTATTCCTCCTAAAATTCTTCTTGCCTCTGCCAAACCAGATTTCACTTTTGTGGGTAAATCAATTTGGGTTTTATCTCCCGTTATGATAACTTTTGATTGAATTCCCATACGAGTCAAAAACATTTTCATTTGCATTGGAGTAGTATTTTGTGCCTCATCCAACAAAATAAAAGCGTTGTTTAGCGTTCTGCCACGCATGTAGGCTAAGGGAGCAATTTCAATTACTCTATTTTCGATAAAATATTTCAACTTTTCGGGCTGAATCATATCATCTAAAGCGTCATAAATTGGGCGAAGATAGGGATCAATTTTTTCTTTTAAATCACCTGGCAAAAAACCTAAGTTTTCTCCCGCTTCAACAGCTGGACGAGTAATTATAATCTTCTTTACTTCCTTATTTTTCAAAGCTTTTACCGCAATCGCAACCGCTGTGTAAGTCTTTCCCGTACCCGCTGGACCAACTGCAAAGACAATATCATTTATAGCTGCTGCTTCGACCATTTTCTGTTGATTAGGAGTCTTTACTTTAATAACCACCCCTTTTGTTCCATACAACAAAACGCCCTCTTCATCCTTAAGGTATAGCTTTTGGTCTGTTTCTGGATTTCTTTCTTCGGAGATATACGTTTGTATTTGTTCTTTTGTAATTTTTCCTTGTTTTTGAAAATGAGCCACAAGTGAATCAAAAATTTCATTGATTTTGATAATTTCGGGCAATGAACCACGAATTGTTATTTCATTACCACGAGAAATAATTTTACTCTGTGGAAACGCAGCAGCAACTTGCTTTATGTTACTGTTTTCAACGCCAAGAAAGCCTACTAACTCAACGTCTTCTAAGGTGATTACTTTTTCAGTCAAATTTTTATTTATTTACATTTAATCAATTACATAAATCTACTAAAAAAAGCACATCATTGTTTTAGAATTACAATATAAAAAAACTCTTTATTGCTTTTTCATTGATATTCAATTGATTATGTAATTTAGTAAATTTTACTAATCGGATATTTGAATTTTATTTTGTAAAATTGTGTAAAAAACGAGTAAAGAATACAATTTAAAATAATGGAACAGTCTAACCAAAATAACGGTAATTTTAAGAAAAATGGTACGTATGCAGGTGGAAGAATTAACGGTCAAAATCGTTGGTTGGACACTGGTCTGGGTAAAATTCCACCCCAAGCAACTGACTTAGAAGAAGCTGTTTTGGGTGCTTTGATGTTAGAACGTGATGCTTTGACTGACGTGATAGATATTTTAAAAGTTGAATCTTTTTATAAAGAAGCTCATCAAAGAATTTACGGAGCAATTACCCAATTATTTGCAAATTCAGAGCCGATAGATTTATTAACTGTTAAAAATCAATTAGTTACAACTGGGGAATTAGAAATGGCAGGCGGAATTCAATACCTTGCTGAATTAACGCAAAGAGTGAATTCAGCGGCAAATATTGAGTTTCACGCTCGTATTGTTGTTGAACATTCATTAAAAAGACAATTAATTACTGTTTCTTCAGAAATACAAAAAATGGCATACGAAGACACTACCGATGTTTTCATGTTGTTAGATAAAATTGAGCAAGAACTTTTCAGAATTTCAGAGGCAAATATCCGTAAAAATTATGCCGACATGGGGCAAATTATGCGGATGGCTTTGTTGGAATTAGAAATGAAAAAAGACCAAAAAGAAGGTTTAACAGGAGTTCCAACTGGTTTTACAGCTTTGGATAGAGTAACTTCTGGATTTCAGAAAACTGAATTAATTATAATTGCTGCGAGGCCCGGGATGGGAAAAACCGCCCTAATTCTTTCAGCGTGCAGAAATGCCGCCGTTGACCACGGTCAAGCCGTTGCTTTTTTCTCCTTAGAAATGTCCTCAATTCAGTTAGTGAATCGTTTGATTTCTGCCGAAGCTGAATTAGAATCTGATAAATTAAGAAAGGGAAATCTTCTGCCTCACGAATGGGCTCAGTTACACGCAAAAATTGGCAAATTGACCAATGCTCCTATTTTTATTGACGACACGCCTGCATTATCCATTTTGGAATTAATTGCAAATAGTCAATTACAATCATTTGAATATCATGTTGGGCTTTCAAACGTCGTGCTTTTGCTCTTAATTCCAAAATGGATAA
>JANXML010000092.1 GCA_025354645.1 Arcicella sp.
TTGATACAAGAAAAGTAACAAAAGAAAATCAAGAAATCCCGAAACTCGCTTCGCTCAAACAGCGGGATTTCGGAAAGAGCTTACAGTTTATTTCATAAGTTATTCATTTTCAGATATTTATAAAATTTAAACATCTTCTAAACAATGATTCAACCCAATGGTTTAATAAATATAAAAAATCAGATTTTTTTTCGCATTATTAAGTTTATAAATATAAGTTTAGATAAAAAATCTTTTTCAATTAAATTCAATAATTAGAATATCTAATTATTTCAAGTTCACTAAATATAATATCTAAATAAATTACCTTTGTGAGATAATTTATCAATTTAATTTTTTAAAATTATGGCAGAAGAGGCATTCTTAAATCCAATTAACAAAGATAAAGTAGCGGAGAATCCAGGTTTACTTCCTTATGCTCATACTGCTGGTGGGGCAGTAATTCGTCCAGAAGATTTAGGAAAAGCAAAGGGGCGTTCTGTGACTGCCATGCGTCAGCAAACCGACCGACAAATGAATCAATTGTATGAGCAAATGGAAGTATTGGCTCGACAAGCGAAACTATTAGCTCAACGAAAAGAGATTTCAGAAAGAATTTATGATGCTGCCATGGGATTTGAACCAATAATTAATGAAACATATTATATGTATGAACGTGATACAGGCGAAGATTTATTATCATTGGTTGCCCCAAATGAATGGGGTCGTTCGTTTAAATACAGTCGTTTTTTAGCAAAATGTCTTTTATTAGCAGATCATACTTGGGATGTTGAATACAATGAAGACGCTTATAATGACTAACTTTGCAAAAAATACTATTCACATTAAAGCATTACTATTATGTGGGAAACCATTAAAGAATACAAAGAAATTCTATTCGCTTTCCACGAAGGAATAGCTAAAATCTCGATTAATCGTCCGCATGTTCATAATGCTTTCACGCCATTAACGGTGAAAGAAATGATTGATGCAATGAATATTTGTCGTGATACAGAGAGTATAGGTGTAATAATATTAACAGGCGAAGGCGGAAAAGCATTCTGTTCGGGTGGTGATCAATCTGTTCGAGGACACGGTGGGTATGTAGGGGAAGACACCGTTCCACGATTAAATGTGTTGGATTTACAAAAAATGATTCGTTCAATTCCTAAGCCTGTCATTGCAATGGTTGCTGGTTGGGCAATTGGTGGTGGTCATGTACTACATGTGGTTTGCGACCTTTCCATTGCAGCTGAAAATGCCCGTTTCGGACAAACTGGACCAATTGTTGGTTCTTTTGATGGCGGTTTTGGAGCTTCATATTTAGCACGTGTAGTTGGTCAAAAAAAAGCTCGTGAAATTTGGTTTTTGTGTGATCAATATGATGCACAAGAGGCTTTGGATATGGGTTTAGTGAATAAAGTTGTGCCATTAGAAAAGTTAGAAGAAACTACGATTGAATGGTGTAAGAAAATTTTACAGAAAAGCCCATTATCATTGAGATTATTGAAATCTTCTTTTAATGCCGAGTTAGACGGACAGGCAGGAATTCAAGAATTGGCTGGAAATGCAACTTTACTTTATTATTTATCTGATGAAGCAAAGGAAGGAAGAAATGCTTTTGTAGAGAAACGTAAACCAGATTTTAGTAAATTTCCAAAGTTTCCTTGATGATATGTTAGTAAAAACAGAAGTCGTCCTTTAAAAAGAGCGACTTCTGTTTTTACGAGTTTAGATTTTCTATTATCATCAACCCCTAATGCAATTCAAAAACATCAACTTCTTCAATTTCCATTAACATATTTTCATTTATTAAAGTAAGCGAAACCAACTTTGTTTCATTGATTAAAATAGGGTCATATTTTGCCGTTATCCGAACATAATTCTCCGTAAAACCCTGCATCATTCCATTCTCAACATCTTCTTCAAAAAGCACTGTAAAATTTCTCCCAATTTGTTGTTCATAAAAGAACCTTCTTTTTTTATCCGATAAAATATGCAACATTTTCGAACGTTCTGAACGTTTATTCGGAGGCACTACTGGCTTAATTAATAATGCATCTGTATTTTCTCTTTCAGAATACGTAAAAACGTGTAAATAGCTAATATTCAAATCTTTAAGAAAATTATAAGTTTCTAAAAAATCATCGTCCGTCTCTCCCGCATGACCCACAATAACGTCCACACCGATACAACAATGAGGCATTAATTGTTTGATTTTAGTAACTCTGTCAACGTATAATTCTCTTTTATAGCGACGTTTCATTAAACCCAAAATCTTATTTGAACCTGATTGTAACGGAATATGAAAATGGGGTACAAATCGTTTTGACTGAGACACAAATTCGATGATTTCATCGGTTAAAAGATTGGGTTCTATGGAAGAAATCCTAAATCTTTCAATTCCTTCAACTTTATCCAAGGCTTTCACTAAATCTAAAAAAGTCTCTTCACGTTTTCCATTTCTCAAGCCAAAATCACCAATATTTACGCCCGTCAAAACAATTTCTTTGACACCGCTTTCAGCAATTTCTTGGGCAGCTTTTATTACATTTTCGATATTATCGGAACGAGATGCACCTCGAGCCAATGGAATCGTGCAGTATGCACAAGGATAATCACAACCGTCTTGTACTTTCAAAAAGGTTCTTGTGCGGTCGTTCAGGGAGTACGAAGTATGATAATCAATCGCCTCTTCAATATTTTGGTTATATATTTTCGCCGTTTTTTGAGAAGGTTGTTTCACAAAACCATCCAATAAATCAATCAATTGAAATTTTTCAGCCGCCCCCAAAACAGCGTCAACACCCTCAATTTCGGCGATTTCTTGGGGTTTTAATTGAGCATAACACCCAATAATTGCCACATAACCATCGGGATTAATTTTGTTGGCTTCTCTAACAATCTTTTTGCATTTTTTATCGGCATTTTCTGTAACTGAACAGGTATTGATAATAAAAATATCGGGATTTTGATTAAATTCAACTTTTTCATAACCCTTAGATTCAAACATTCTGGAAATGGTTGAAGTTTCTGAATAGTTTAATTTACAGCCTAATGTATAAAATGCTACTTTTTTCATGATACAAAGATACAGAAGGATTGATATTTTTGGTAAAATAACCTTCCAAAAGCGACCTAATCCGTCGCTTTTTTTGTTTACTTTGTAGTAAATATAAACAATCCTTATCTATGCAATTTTCCCACTTACACTGTCATACGCAATATTCTCTTCTTGATGGAGCTTCAAAAATCCCCGCCCTTTTTGCCAAAGCGAAAGCCGATAATATGCCCGCAATTGCCATTACTGATCATGGAAATATGTTCGGGGCGTTTCAGTTTGTGGCGGAGGCTCAGAAACATGAGGGCGTAAAACCAATCGTGGGTTGTGAATTTTATGTGGTAGAAGACCGTCATAAACGTCAGTTTACGAAGGAACAAAAAGATAAGCGTTACCATCAATTAATGCTCGCAAAGAACGCCGAGGGCTACGCTAACTTGGTGAAAATGTGTTCGTTAGGTTATATTGAAGGACTTTACGGTAAATATCCGAGAATTGATAAAGAACTAATTTTAAAGTATCATAAAGGACTCATTGCCACTACTTGTTGTTTGGGTGCGTCCGTCCCGCAAGCTATTTTGAGGCATGGTGAAGAAGAAGCTGAAAAGGAATTCAAATGGTGGTTGGATTTGTTTGGGGAAGATTATTACGTGGAAGTTCAAAATCATCAAATTCCAGATCAATTGCGTTGTAATGAGGTTTTATTGAAGTTTGCTAAAAAGTATAATGTCAAAGTTATTGCCTCAAATGATTCTCATTACCTCGACCAAAAAGATGCGAATGCTCACGATATTCTGTTGTGCATCAACACGGGCGAGAAGCAAGCAACGCCTACCTACAAAGACATTGATGATGATGCGGGAACGTCCACCAAAGGCAAACGTTTTGCTTTTTATAACGACGAATTTTATTTTAAAAATACTGCCCAAATGACTAATCTTTGGAAGCACATTCCAGAGGCGATTGACAATACAAATGAGATTGTTGGCAAGATTGATACGTTGCGTTTGAAGCAAGATATCATGTTGCCAAATTTCGTTATTCCAACAAATTTTGCAAACCAAGACGATTATCTCGAACATATCACTCGTGAAGGGGCGAGAAAGCGATACGGTGATGCTTGGGATTCGGTTGAAGTGAAAGAACGCATTGATTTTGAGCTTCACGTGATAAAAACCATGGGTTTTGCGGGATATTTTCTCATCGTGGGTGATTTTATTGAAGCAGGACGAAATATGGGCGTTTTTGTCGGTCCTGGTCGTGGTTCTGCGGCGGGCTCTGCGGTGGCATATTGCATCGGAATTACCAATATTGACCCCATCAAATATAAATTACTTTTTGAACGATTTTTGAATCCTGACCGTAAATCAATGCCCGATATTGATACGGATTTTGACGATGACGGTCGTCAAAAAGTGATTGATTATGTGGTTGATAAATACGGAAAACAGCAAGTTGCTCACATCGTAACGTACGGTACGATGGCGGCAAAAATGTCAATTAAAGACGTTTCAAGAGTTATGGATTTGTCGCTTAATGAGTCCAACGAATTGGCAAAATTAGTGCCTGATAAGCCTGGAACGAACTTAAATCGAGTAATGAACGCTCCTTTGACGGGGGCAAATTCATTGGTTGAAAAAGAATCCATGCAAGCCGAGGATTTGGAAAATGTTAGAAAATTGCGTGAAATCAGAAAAGAAGGTTCTTTGCGTTCACGGGTTTTGGAGGAGGCTTTGATTTTGGAAGGTTCTGTGCGTAATACGGGTATTCATGCGGCAGGAATCATTATTGCTCCAAAGGATTTAACGGAGATTTTACCCGTTTATACTTCCAAAGAAGTTAACCTTTTGATAACGCAATTTGGAGGAAATATTATTGAAGATGCAGGTGTAATTAAAATGGACTTTTTGGGTTTAAAGACACTCTCTATTTTGAAGGAAGCTCTCAAATTAATTAAGCAAAATCATGGTATTATTATCGACATTGATAACATTCCATTAGACGATGTTAAAACTTATGAATTATACCAAAGAGCTGAAACAAATGCTACCTTTCAATTTGAATCTGGCGGGATGCAGAAGCACCTTTTGGACTTAAAACCCGATCAGTTTTCGGACTTAATTGCGATGAATGCTTTGTATCGTCCAGGTCCGATTGCCTATATTCCTAACTTTATTGCTCGTAAGCACGGGCGAGAAAAAATCTCTTATGATTTGCCAATTATGGAGGAGTATCTATCTGATACTTACGGGATTACGGTCTATCAAGAGCAAGTAATGTTGTTGTCTCAAAGTATTGCAGGTTTCTCAAAAGGGGATGCTGACGTACTCAGAAAGGCAATGGGTAAAAAGGATAGATACACGCTTGACAAGATGAAAAGTAAGTTTGTGGATGGAGCAAAAGAACGTGGACACCCCGAAGATAAACTCACCAAAGTATGGACAGATTGGGAGGCATTTGCCCAATACGCTTTCAATAAATCTCACTCCACTTGTTATGCCTTGGTTGCTTATCAAACGGGATATTTGAAAGCCCACTATCCTTCGGAATACATGGCGGCGGTGATGTCAAGTTCTTTGGGACAAATTGAGAAAATTACTTTTTTTATGGAGGAATGTCGTAGAATGGGATTGCCCGTTTTGGGACCCGATATTAATGAATCATATCGTTCTTTTGCGGTAAATAAAAAAGGTGAAATTCGTTTTGGATTAGCGGCAATCAAAGGCACGGGTGATGCTGCCGTTGATAGTATCATTGAAGAAAGAGACAAAAATGGACCATACAAAGATATTTTTGATTTCGTTAAACGAGTAAACCTCAGAACGGTAAATAAGAAAACCATCGAAAGTTTGGCGTATGGTGGAGGTTTTGATTGTTTTGAAGAAGCCCAAGGATTGCACCGTGCCATTTATTTTGAGGATTCAGAAGGTTCCAATTTTATTGAGAAATTGATTCGTTTTGCCAATAAAGCTGTTGAAGATGCCAATTCCTCGCAGGCATCATTATTTGGAGCAATGGATGGTGGCGGAGGTCAAATTGCAACGCCCAGAATCCCACAGATTGAAAAATGGGGGCAAATGGAAAAATTGAAATTTGAGAAAGAAGTAGTAGGAATATACATCTCAGGGCATCCATTAGACGAATACCGTTTGGAATTAGACAGTTTTTGTTCGTGTACGCTCGACCGAGTGATGGAACCAATTTTCAGAGGAAAAGAAGTTGCTGTGGGTGGAATCGTGACGAAATGTATTGAAAGATTCTCAAAAAATGGCAATCCATTTATGCTTTTTACGCTGGAAGATTATATCGGAAGTTATGAGTTTGCACTTTTTGGCGAAGACTTTGTAAATCTCTCAAAATACATTGCCCCCGACCGTTTTTTATACATCAAAGGCGTTATTAAATCCAAATGGGGACGACCAGACGAATGGGAATTTAAGCCCATGAATGTAAAACTTTTATCAGAAATTAGAAATCAATTTTCTAAGGAATTGAAAATTACAATTGGTTTACAAATGATTAATAGTCAAACGATTAGCCAATTAAACACACTCGTTGCCAAACATCAAGGTACTTGTAATTTATCGGTTTTAGTGTATGATTCCGAAGAAAAAGTAGAGGTAACAATGATGTCAAGAAAGAATAAGATTTCACCCAGTAATGAGTTTTTAGAGGAATTGAAGGCGATGAATGGAGTGGTTTATAAGTTGAATTGATTATTTGGAACAACAATGATAAATTATAACATTACAATTTTCAAAAAGTTAAACCCTAAAAATTGATTAAATTGCAGTTTCAAAATTGATAAAGTAAAAAATGAACTTAACCGAAAAAATAAGTATAGATGAATTTGATGGTAAACGTTTTAAAATACGTCTTATTGAACCATCAAATGAAGATAAAGCTGTACTAACCCATTATCTTCATAATATTAATAATGGTGTTTCAACACATTATAAAAATGATGCCTTAAAAGTTTTTAAAGAATATATTTCTTATAAAAAATCCGAAGAAGATAAGTCATTTATTGAAGAGGATGCTTTACAACAACTTCTTTTTGAAGTAGAAAATGTACCATTCCCAACTCCTAAAAAATATACGTTTAAATTTATAGACCTTTTTGCAGGAATAGGCGGATTTAGACTTGCAATGCAAAATGTAGGAGGAAAATGTGTATTTACGAGTGAGTGGAACAATGAAGCACAGAAAACTTACAGAACTAATTTTGGCGAAGTGCCTTTTGGTGATATAACCAAAGATAAAATCAAAAATTATATCCCAGATAAATTTGATATTTTATGTGCAGGATTCCCATGTCAGGCTTTCTCAATTGCAGGTTATAGGAAAGGGTTTGCTGATACACGAGGAACCTTGTTTTTTGATTTAGAGCAAATTATTGAGAAACATAGACCCAAAGTTGTTTTTTTGGAAAATGTAAAAAATTTAGTTTCCCATGATAATGGAAATACATTTAAAACAATCCTTGAAGTTTTAGAAGAAAAATTGGGCTATAAAGTTTATTCGAAAATATTAAACTCCATGACTCATGCTAACATACCTCAAAATAGAGAACGAATTTTTATTATTGGTTTTGATCCAAATCAAGTTAAAAATTATGAGAATTTCAAGTTTCCTTCTGAAATAAAGCTAACAAAAACAATTCATGATATTTTAGAGAAAGGGAGGCAAAATGATAATATGTATTATAAAAGAGAACACGCTTATTTTCCTGAATTAGAAAAAACAATGTTATCAAAAGATACTGTTTATCAATGGCGTAGGGTATACGCACGGGAAAATAAAAGTAATGTTTGCCCTACTTTAACCGCTAATATGGGAACAGGGGGACATAATGTACCTTTGATAGTAGACGATTATGGAATTAGAAAATTGACACCAAAAGAATGTTTTGCTTTTCAAGGTTATCCAGAAAATTATATTTTGCCAAATTTAGCAAATAGTAAACTTTACACGCAAGCTGGAAACTCTGTTACTACTCCGTTAATAGAAAGAATTAGTAATGAAATTATTAAAATCCTATAAAGATGAATTCCTTAGAAATTTTCAATTTAGACTTAGCTTCTGGTAAAAATTTACCCAAAAACATCTATGCTACCATTGTTTTAAATTGTGACGATAACTCCACGTTTCAATTAGTAATTGAGCATGATGGCTATTGTCCCTCAACAGCTACAGATTGTGAACAGTCAAATTATATGCAATATTTATGTAATTTACAATCTGAACTCATTGAGAATTATTTTAAAATTAATAAAATTAGAAAGCCCAAAACATATTATTCAATTTGTGAAATTGTTACTAATAGTTCGGGAGAATTACACCATTATTCAAAGTCAGTTAATTAATGAAATCATTCGCTCAAATAGATATTGACAATAAAGGAAATTATTTAAGACTTCTTTCTGCTGTTTCAAAACTTTCAGGTCTTTTCAGTGAAAGTTCTATTCCCTTTATTAATTACAGAGTTGCGGAAAATGTATTCTGCAAAAGTTTTGATGCTGGAAACTTATCTCGTTCAGATACTGCATTTGATGCCAATTACAATTCGGTTGGAGTGGGTTTAAAAACATTTACGTGTAGCAGTAATAATAGCACTGAGAAAGTGGCTGAATTTAATTCACTTTCAAGAGTTTTATCAGAATTTAAAGGGAAAGAACTTGCCATTAAATTAGGGGAATATCGAAATGAAAGGATTGATTTAGCCAATAGACTTTATAATATTGAATCGTCTATTTATCATATTGTAGCAAGGAAAGAAAAAGAGATTCTATTATATGAGACTGATTACCAGATAATTGACATCAATAATATTCATTCGGTAAAACAGAATAATGCGAGTTTGCAATTTGAAGATGGACAAAATTTTTATTCTTTCAATTATTCAAAAAGCACACTTTTTCGGAAGTTTATTATTCCTCAAAATGTATTTCGCCTACCGATTGAAATTATTGAAGACCCATACAGTTTATTACTCGAATTATTTGAAGATAAAATTTTATTACCTGCAACAGATAAGTTAATCAAAGGTGTAAACTTTGTTATATTGCCACTTTACGGAATGAGGGATAAACAGAAATACGTGTTTGAGAAAAGTGGGCTAAACCAATGGAATGCAGGAGGAAGAAAGCGAAATATGGGTGAAGTTTACGTTCCAATTCCTACCGAAATTCATAAACTTTTTCCATTTTTTTTCCCAAGTCGAGATACCGAATTTAATTTAGAAATTCCTACTGGTGAAGTTTTTAGAGCAAAAGTTTGTCAGGATAATTCAAAAGCATTGATGACAAATCCAAACAAAGCGATGTCAGATTGGCTTTTACGAAAAGTTTTTAATTTACACGAAGGAGAATTGGCAACAATCGAAAAAATGAATGAATTGGAATTTGACAGTGTAATTATTCAAAAGGACGATGCTGGAAATTATAAAATTGATAAAGTGAAATCTGATAGTTATGAAAAATTTATTGGAGAATAAAATTATTTCAAAAACAAATGAAAGCAAAATACATCAACCCCTTTACTGATTTCGGATTTAAGAAATTATTTGGAGAAGAAGCCAGCAAACCCATGCTGATTGACTTCCTGAATAGTCTTTTGCCAGAAAGTAATATCGTTGATTTGACTTTCAAGGATAAAGAACAGTTAGGGCAAACTGACCAAGATCGAAAAGCTATCTACGATATTTATTGTGAAAATGAAAAAGGAGAAAAGTTTATTGTAGAATTACAGAAGGCCCGACAGAAGTATTTTAAGGATAGAACGATTTATTATTCTACCTTTCCAATTCAAGAACAAGCCGAAAAAGGAGAATGGAATTATCAATTAAAGGCGGTGTATTGCATTGGTATTTTAGATTTTACATTTGATGATTATGATAATGAGCCTGAGAAAAGTGAAGTAATTCATACGGTTCAACTCAAAGACCAACATAATAAACCTTTTTTTGAGAAATTAAAGTACGTTTATTTAGAAATGCCAAATTTTAAAAAAACAGAGCAAGAATTACAAACTCGTTTGGATGAATGGTTATATTTTATCAAAAACTTAGAAGATTTTCAAAGTATTCCAGCCATTTTTGAAGATGAAATATTTATCCAAGCCTTTGAAAAAGCGGAAATTGCTAAATATTCTGAGAGAGAATTTAACGAGTATCAACAGAGTTTAAAATATTTCAGAGACAATAATGCCACTTTTGATTATGCCATTGAAACAGCTTTTGACGAAGGAAAGATGGAAAGAAGTATAGAAATTGCCAAAACATTGAAAGCCAATGGGGTTTCGTCTGATATTATTTCAAAATCCACAGGACTTTCTGAAAGTCAGATTGAAGGATTATAGAAAATTCATTTTAGTACAATTGAGCAATCAAAATGAACCAAATTGATATTTCAAAATGTTGTAATTTTGAATAAGATTTAAAAACTTAATAAACAAATACGATGGGAAAATATGTTGTTGCTACTGATGCAAACTTTCAGGAGCTTATTAATTCAGACAAACCAGTTTTAGTAGATTTTTGGGCAGAATGGTGTGGACCATGTAAAATGATTGGACCAATCGTTGAGGAGTTGGCAGGAGACTTAGAAGGTCAGGCTATTATTGCCAAAATGGACGTTGATGCTAATTCAACTATTCCTTCATCATTAGGAATTCGTTCAATCCCCACTTTATTAATTTTCAAAAATGGTGAATTGAAAGAAAGATTAGTAGGTGGAAATATTCCAAAAGCAGTTTTGGCTCAAACAGTTTTGAAACACGCATAAAATAATTAACAGTTATCAATTTACAATTATCAGTTATTTTACTGTATAATTGAACTTGATAACTGTTTTTTGTTATTTAATAACAGAAAGAATCACTTTGCAAGCCTTCCTAATTTCTTCGTCAGTAATAATTAAAGGTGGAGCAATTCTCATGGAATTATCACAAAATAAAAACCAATCTGTGATTACTCCTTTCTCAATCGCACGGTCGATGATTGGTTTCAAGGTATCAAAATCCTCAAATTCCACCGCCATCATTAATCCTTGATTTCTAACTTCCTTTATTTTTTCGTGAACTAACAAGTCTCTAAAAATCTGGGCTTTACGTTTTACATCATCCAATAATTTTTCTTCATAAATCACATTCAAGGTTGCCAAAGAAGCCGCAGCACTCACAGGATGTCCTCCAAAAGTGGTGATATGACCCAATATTGGATTATTTTTAAAAACAGCCATCACTTTTTGATTAGCAATAAAAGCACCAATTGGCATTCCACCGCCCATCCCTTTCGCACAGAGCAAAACATCAGGATAAAATCCAAATTGCTCAAATGCCCAAAACGTTCCCGTACGACCAAATCCTGTTTGAATTTCGTCAATAATTAACAGTGTTCCTGTTAAATCACATTGTTTTCCTAATTCGATAAAGTATTGAGAATCAGGCACTCTAACGCCAGACTCTCCTCCTATTATCTCAATAAAAATTGCTGCTGTTTTGAAAGTTATTAACTGAATATCCTCAAAATTTCCGTGTTTTATTTGTTTGATTTCTGGCAAAAGTGGACGATAATTTCGTTTAAAATTTTCACTACCTGATAAAGATAAAGCCCCTTGCGTTGCCCCATGATAGGCATTTACACACGAGATTATTTCCTGTCTTCCAGTATATCTTTTTGCTAATTTCATAGCCCCCTCAACAGCTTCCGTTCCAGAATTGGTGAAATAAACATTATCTAAAACTGGATATTTTCGACAACCTTTATCCAAAGTTTTTACCAATGCCTCTGCTAAAAGTAGTTGTGGTGTTTGAATATATTCACCATAAACCATCAAATGCAAATACTTATCTACTTGATTATGAATGGCTTGTGTAACTTTAGGATGCCGATGTCCAACATTTGAAACACCAATTCCCGAAATTAAATCCATGTAGGCTTTCCCCTCTTTTCCGTACATATATACGCCCTCGGCACGTTCAATTTCAAGCGAAAGTGGAAAATCAGACGTTTGGGCAACATTTTTTAAAAATAATTCTCTATGTGTAATCAAGTTTTTGTATTTTTATTTTAATTCATTCCACAATTACCTTAACAAATATTTTCAACCATGAAAAAACTCTTATCACTATTAGCAATGTTGTTTTTTGTTAACACTTTTGCCCAAGACAAAGTTACAAAAGAAGAAACCAAAACTGTAATTCCTAACCCCATTACCTCAACAATTCCCCCACCAGTTATAACTAAACATCAAGTTACAATTAACGGACAAACTTTTGGTTATACCGCTACGACAGGTTATATGACGCTGAAAG
>JANXML010000128.1 GCA_025354645.1 Arcicella sp.
AAACTCTCCTACGTATTCATCCAGATGTTTGGGCTACATTGGGTTAACCATGTATGAATCCATCGTAAACGGTTATTCCGATTATCAATCTTTGGAAGGTCAATTAAATGGATTAAATAATTTACCAAAACCCGAAAAAGGGAAAAAATATGATTGGCAATTGGTACTGAATGCAGGTCAAGCCTCCATTTTAAAAAATATTTATAATCAAACTTCTGATATTAATAAGGCGAAAATTGATTCTTTAGAAAATTTGATTTTGGAACAAATTTCATCCAAAATTCAGGATACAGTAATTATAAATCGTTCCGTAAATTTTGGAAAAGCCATTGCTCAACAAATTTTTGAATGGTCGAAAACCGATGGTGGACATCGGGCATATTTGAAAAATTTTGATAAAAAAATGAAGTATCCAAATTTCTTAGGATGTTGGAAACCACCACTTTATGCTCAATCTTTCAGTCATTTTCCGCTTCAACCACATTGGGGCGAAAACCGTACTTTTTTATCAAATAATGCTCAACTGAAAGACCCAAAATTCATTGTTTGTGATACCAATAAAAACTCAACCTATTACCAACAATTTATGAACGTTTATGAAAAACGAAAAATCTTAACCCAAGAAGAAAAAGAAATTGCCATTTGGTGGAGTGATGACCCCGACGAAACTTTTACCCCACCTGGGCATTCCTATTATTTAGCCACCCTTGCCATTCAAAAAACGAAGCCTGACCTTCTCAGATGTGCCGAAACTTACGCTCGTGTGGGCATGGCAGTTGCAGATGCTTTTCGGGATTGTTGGAAATGGAAATATCAGTTTTTTTCTGAACGTCCCAATACCTTTATTCCAGAACATATTGATCGTCAGTGGGATTCTTTTTGGCCCGACCCGCCTTTCCCCGCTTTCCCCTCGGGTCATGCAATTCAGGCGGCAGCCATGGCAACGGTTTTAACGGATTTATACGGAAAATCCTTTGCCTTTACTGATTCTGCCCACGTTGGAAGAAAAAAAGATGAACAAAGAAACGCTGATTTTAAGGCAAGGCACTTCAATTCATTCTGGGAAGTAGCCACTGAAACTGCCAATTCACGCTTTTACGGTGGAATTCACTGCCCACAAGACAATGAAGAAGGTTTAAAAAAAGGGAAGGAAATTGGGGAAAATGTAAATGGGTTAAAGTGGCGGAAGTAAAAATTAAAAAAGAAATCTCTTAATTCAATAACATGATACAAAACGCTACAAAAACTATTTCTATTTTCCTTTTCTTCATCAACCTTTCCAATGCTCAAAAACCCTTTAAAGACGTAACGAAACAAGCGGGAATCAATCATCAATTTCAAGTGTATGAAGGAATGTTTGGCGGTGGTGCTTGCGTGCTTGATTTCGATAATGACGGCTTTGAAGACGTTTTTCTCACGGGTGGCATGAATGATGATATGCTCTATAAAAATAATAAAAACGGCACTTTTACGAACTTTTACGAAAAATCTGGACTAACACTTTCCAAGAAATTTGTAACCCAAGGAGCAACTGCCGCAGACGTTAATCGTGACGGTTTTGTGGATTTATTCGTTACAACCATCACCACGAAAGGCAAAAAACTGCCCGTGCCGAGAGCCATGAATTTATTGTTTTTGAATAACGGAAATGGCACTTTTAGAGATGCTACTAAGGAATATAAACTCGACCAACTAATTTCATTCAGCACTGCAGCCAGTTTTGGCGATTTCAATGCTGACGGTTTCCCAGATTTGTACGTAGGTAATTATTTCAATGATTTCAAAGGAGAATTAACCGTAATTAACGATGCCACAATTGTAGGAGCGACTCAAACTTCCAAAGGATATTTATTGCTCAATAAAGGGGGTAAATACTTTGAAGATGTTTATGAAAATTATGGATTGAATCACAAAGGCTTCGGTTTTGGGGGCGTTTTCACTGATTATGACAACGACGGCGACCAAGATTTAATTATTAATCATGATTTTGGCTATAAACGAACACCAAATCTTTTATTAGAAAACAAAGGTTGGCGAAAGACTTTCAAAGATGTTGCGGTTGATTTAAAAATGGACTTAAAAATCAATTCTATGGGAACGGCAATAGGCGATTATAACAACGATGGTTTAATGGATTACTACTTTACCAATATTCGATTCAATCGTTTTATGATTAATCAAGGAATTGGAAAACCTTTTGCGGATAAAACGCAAGAATTAGGGTTAGTAAATTTTGCCATTAGTTGGGGAGCAAATTTTGCTGATTTTGATAACGATGGAGATGTAGATTTGTACGTTTCAAATGGTGATTTAAACCCAAATTGCGTACCAATGGCAGATTTTTATTTTGAAAATAATAAAGGACATTTTCAAGAAAAAGCCTCTTTCGTAGGCTTGAATGATTACGGAATCGGGCGAGGTTCGGTCTTTTTTGATTACGATAAAGATGGAGATTTAGATGTTTTAGTGGTTAATCAAAAAGCTATTTTAGAGTATCCCGTTGAATCCGTTACTCACCTTTACCAAAATAATTTCCCCAAAGGAAATTGGCTGAAAATAGCTTTAAAAGGAATTCAAGCTGAAAGTCATGGATTGGGTTCAAAAATTGAAATAGTGGCAGGAGGGAAGCACATGATGCGGGAAATTGATGGGGGAGGTTCAAGTCATATTTCTCAAAATTCAACCATTGCCCATTTTGGTTTGGGTAATGCAACAGTCGTAGATTCAATTATTATCACATGGACAGGATGCAAAAAGCAAATTCTTACCCAGCAAAAAATTAATCAATTTATTACCATTACAGAAAAAAAAGACAGTTCTACTTCCACGTGGATATGGCTTTTGGGCGTAATTGGGTTAGTATTTTTAGGTTTCAGTTATTGGAAAGCAAATATTAAAGTTAAAAAGGGCTTGAAAACAAGAGAGACGATACCGAAGTGTCGTCTCTCTTAATAACTGTTTACTGATAAATGTAAACTGATTTTAATATTCCCAAAGGTTATGTTCCATCTCCATCAATTTATATTCTAATTGTTGAGATTGCACTAAACCTTGTTTTGAACCTCCATAAATCGTATCCAAATCATCATCTTTTGAGTTACCTTTTTTGGTTAAACGAGC
>JANXML010000190.1 GCA_025354645.1 Arcicella sp.
TTGATAAACTCAAAAAAGCCATTCCAGAATTCATGGCTAAGGTTCGAGAGTCGCCAAAATTTGAAACAGCGGATGTGAACTTAAAGTTTACAAAACCAGAATTACGCTTAGAAATCAATCGTGAAAAAGCTCAAAATTTAGGTGTTTCTATTCAAGATGTGGCTCAAACGCTACAATTAGGGCTTTCGGGTAGACGTTTTGGGTATTTTTTAATGAACGGAAAACAATACCAAATCATCGGACAAATTGACCGTCCCGAAAGAAATGATGTGTCGGATTTACGTTCTTTATACGTGAAAAGCAATCGTGGGGAGTTGATTCAGTTGGATAATTTGGTGAAAATAACGGAGCAAAGTACACCGCCACAATTGTTTAGATATAACCGTTACGTAGCGGCAACCGTGCAAGCACAAGCGGCGAAGGGCGTGACTTTGGGAGTTGCTTTGGACGAGATGGATAAAATAGCGAAGGCAACCTTAGATAACTCATTTTCAACGGCTTACGATGGACAATCAAAGGAATTTAAGGACTCTTCATCGTCATTGGTGTTTGCTTTTGCTTTGGCTTTGATATTGATTTACTTAATTTTATCGGCACAATTTGAAAGTTTTATTGACCCTTTGATTATTCTTTTGACCGTTCCTTTGGCAGTTGCGGGTGCATTACTTTCTCTTTGGGATTTTAGTCAGACGCTTAACATTTTCTCACAAATTGGCATTATTGTTTTGGTCGGATTGGTAACAAAAAATGGTATTTTGATTGTGGAATTTGCCAATCAACGGAAAGAAGCGGGCAGTAATAAAATGCAAGCAGCGAAAGAGGCGGCTGTATCA
This sequence comes from Arcicella sp., assembly GCA_025354645.1. Lineage (GTDB taxonomy): Bacteria > Bacteroidota > Bacteroidia > Cytophagales > Spirosomataceae > Arcicella. The sequence continues at coordinate 834 of JANXML010000190.1, forward strand.
CGTTTCAGACCCATTTTGATGACTTCGCTCTGTACGATTCTTGGTATTTTACCGATTGCTTTGGCATTAGGTTCGGGTTCACAAAGTCGGGTTTCAATGGGAATTGCCGTGGTAGGTGGAATGTTGTTTGCCACGACTTTAACACTTTATATCATTCCAGCGGTGTATTCTTATATGTCGAGGGATTTGAAAATTCAGGGTGGAACGGTTAAGCAGGAAAAGGTTTTGGAGGTGGGTTAGGTAAATCGCAAAAAATATAAAAAGCCATTTCAAGGAGTTGGAATGGCTTTTGCTCCATTAAAATATTATCTCAATTCAAGAATGAACTTTAACCATTATGCAAATTAACCTATCTTTTATAGAAGATATTAAGCGTATTATCGAACAAGCAAAAGAAAATGCTATTCGGTCAGTAGATTATCAGCGAGTATTGATGTACTGGAATATCGGCAAACGAATCCTGGAAGAGGAACAAGAAGGGAAGGAAAGGGCTGACTATGGCTCTTATCTTATCAAAACACTTTCTGAAACGCTTATTCCTGATTACGGAAGTGGTTTTTCTATTCGTATTTTAGAACTAACAAGACAATTTTATCGAACTTTCCCAATTACGAACGCACTGCATTCGCAATTGAGTTGGACACAATATAGATTACTTATTCGCATAGAAAACGAATCAAAAAGAGAATTTTATATCGCCGAAGCCACTAAAAATAATTGGACTTCTCGTCAGATGGAACGACAAATTAATAGCCAACTTTTTGAGCGATTGTTGTTAAGTAACGATATAGAAAGTGTTTTGGCAGTTGCCCGAAATGAGAGACAACCTTCTGATGCTAAGGATATTATAAAAGATCCTATGGTGTTGGAATTTTTGGATTTAAAACGTGAAAGTAGCTACTACGAAAAGGATTTAGAGCAATCTATTATCACCAATCTTCAAGATTTTTTATTAGAATTAGGTAATGGTTTTTCTTTTGTAGCACGACAAAAACGGATTCATTTAGATGGAGATGATTTCTTCGTAGATTTAGTATTCTACAATCGTTTGCTACAATGTTTTGTTATCTTTGAAATTAAGACTGAGAAGTTAACGCATCAACATCTGGGGCAACTTCAAATGTATGTCAATTATTTTGACCGTACTGAAAAACAAGAATTTGAAAATCCAACAATTGGTATTCTTTTATGTGCTGACAAAAATGATTCCGTGGTAAAATTCACATTACCAGAAACTGAAACCCATATTTTAGCCAGTAAATATCAACTCTATTTACCAACAGAAAAGTCTTTGATTGACGAACTAAATAAAACGTTGCATAAGCTGTAAATGCCCCTACCGAAAAAATCCAGGCGGCAGAAAATTCATAAAATCACCCTCAAAATCATCTTGAATTTGGTAATCTTTCAAAAATCTACGCATATTTTCTTTTACGCCGAGGGTTAAAATATCTTGCTCAACCAACTTAATATTGTTCTTCAATTTATTAACTTGACGAGTAATTCTTGCTTTCATGGTTTTTTCATCTCCGCCAAATTTTGACAATAAATCCTCCCCTCCCATCGGTCCTATGCCTTGCATTCTTAATTGCCAAAGACTTTCTTCCAATTCTCTAACTTGCTCTTTCAAGATTTTATTATAATATTTCAATTGCTCATCTGCCATCGTAAGTGATTCAATGTCAGCACCTTGCAATTCAATTTTTAATCGTAATAGCTCAAATAAATCATCGTTTTCATACGCATGCGTAACCTTTTTCATGATTTCGGTTTTGCGGTCACGCTCGTTTTCATCACGTTCACGGTCGGGGTGAAAGGCTTTTACTAAATCGGTATAAATGCTTCGAGCGGCTTTACTGATATTTTTTGCTTCTTCCTTAATTTTCTCTTCTTTCTCAATTTGCTTATCACTCTTCTTTTTATTGGCTTTTTTGGTTTGGGCTTCGGCTTGTTTTTCCTCCATTTTTCGCTCCATGTATTCCTGCATTTTCTGCGGGTCACTCACGTCTGCACCCTCCTCAAAATCAACCCCAAACATCGACGACATCATATTTTTCATCATTTCAGCCGTTGCATTTTCCGCCTCTGCATCCATCTCATCGAATGATTCATTTGTGTATTTTTCGTACAAAACTTTTAAGTCTTCATTGCCCGTGGTTTCAATTAATTCGTGGGATTTATTGACGATAAAATCAGCAATTTTAGCTTTCTCTTTTTTCTTAAAAAATGGGTCATCGTGATGTTTATCAAATACAAAAACTAACTCCGTAATCTTCTCGAAATGTTTATGTTCCGTGGGAATAATATCCGACTGAATGCGGGTAACTATTTTACGTAATTGCTCTCCATCGTCTTTTAAACGTTGTTTTAACTCATTGATTTTCTTGACATTAGCATTAAATTGCTTTTGAAGTTTTGATAAATCTTTCTCAGATTTTTGGGTTATAATTAAGGCTTTATGCGACATAAAATTTTAAATTTTTGTTCTTAAATATCCCACCAATATTTCCAATCCTTTCTCGAAATGAACGTTATTTGGAATGACAATATCAGCGTGTTTGCGGTATGGTTTTACGTATTTCTGAAAGGCAGGTTCAACGTGATTATTCCAACGATACATCACTTCTTCGAGTTCGCCATAACCCCGTTCTTCTCCGTCTCGTTTTATTCTTCTGTCGAGGCGAAGTTTACGTTTGGCATCAATAAAAATCTTCAAATCTAACGAATCTGCAATTTCTTTGTAGTACAACACAAAAAGCCCTTCCACCACGATAATTGGCTTAGGTTCGAAAGTCATCATTTTAGGAACAATGTCTGGATTATTAAACGTATATTCCATTTTTTGGAAAGATTTTCCTTCGTGAATTGTTCTGACATCAATGGCATATTGGTGCAAATCCAAGGATTTAGGTTCATCAAAATTGATATAGCCGTGAGCATCTACTTCTTGGTCGTCACGGTCACGATAATAATTGTCCTGCGAAATCAGGCAAATTTCCTCCTCCGAAAATGACTTTAATAATTGATTGAGAAACAAAGTCTTACCCGAAGCACTGCCCCCCGTAATCCCGATAATAAATGGTTTTTGATTTGGTTTCACTTGATAAGTTTTCGTTTGGAAATTTTTGCAAAGGTCGGAAAGAAAGTTAAAATGATTTACCCAATCATCTCAAACCCACAATAAGGCACAAGCACCTTTGGAATTTTAATGCCTTCTGGTGTTTGATTATTCTCTAAAATCGTTGCCAAAATACGGGGTAAAGCCAAGGCTGAACCGTTCAGCGTATGCAATAATTGAGATTTTCCTTCGGTTTTCATTCTTAATTTTAAACGATTAGCTTGGTAGGTTTCAAAATTTGAAACTGAACTTACTTCCAACCAACGCCCTTGTGCGGCTGAATACGTTTCCATGTCATACGTGAGGGCAGACGTAAAGCTCATATCGCCTCCGCACAGACGCAATACTCGATAAGGTAAATCTAATTTTTGGAGCAAACCTTGCACGTGCAACGACATTTCTTCCAAAGCTGCGTAAGAATTTTCGGGTTTCTCGATGCGGACAATCTCAATTTTATCAAACTGATGCAAACGGTTCAACCCACGCACGTGAGCACCCCAAGAACCCGCTTCTCTACGGAAACATGGTGTATGACCTGTATTTTTGATGGGTAAATCGCTTTCCTGCAAAATCACATCACGATACATATTCGTAATTGGTACTTCGGCAGTTGGAATCAAAAATAAATCATCCACCGTAGCGTGGTACATTTGCCCGTCTTTATCAGGTAATTGTCCCGTGCCAAAACCTGATTCTTTGTTAATCAAAATGGGTGGTTGTACTTCCGTATATCCTGCGGCGATGGCTTCGTCCAAGAAGAAATTTATTAAAGCTCGTTGGATTCTTGCCCCTTTGCCTTTATAAACTGGGAAACCCGCCCCCGTGATTTTGTTGCCTAATTCAAAATCAATAATCGGTCCGCCGAATCGGTCATACTTTTTAATTAAATCCCAATGCGGCAATGCCCCATCATATAAAGTTGGAATTGTTCCCCATTCCAAAACAACCTCATTTTCTTCGGGTGTTTTTCCTGCGGGAACACTTGCATGAGGCAAGTTCGGGAGCGTTACTAAAATCTCATAAAGTTCTGATTCTGTGACTTTTAGCACCTCTTCCAGTTCTCTGGCACGCACTTTCAAAGTTCCCGTTTCGGCTTTGGCGGCTTCGGCTTCTTCTTTTTTACCAGACTTCATCATGCCCCCAATTTCTTTGGCAAGGGCGTTTGATTTGGCTAATGTTCCGTCCAACTCCACTTGGGTTTCACGACGTTTTTCATCCAACGCCAACACTTGCTCAACGGCTTCTTCTGCTCCTTTGAAATATTTTCTGTTCAAACCCTCAATGGTTGCGGCTTTGTTTTCTTTGATTTGTTGTATTTGTAGCATATTCTAACTATCTATTGTCTGGATGAATTGGTCTAAATCTGTTCTTATTTTCTGATATAGAAAACAGGATTTATACTCTGTGTTATTTTTTAGGGCTTTCTCTGGTTCTGTCAAACTATTGCGATAAAGTGCTAAATCATTTTCTTTTTGCCCTTGATGAATTGCTTGCGACATTATTGTACTTTCCATTTCACTCCGCAAAACACTGGATAATGAAGTTAAAAACGGTATTACAAAATCATCATGAAGTGTATGCCCTTGAATGAATAAATAAGCATTCTCTGAACTGAGTCCCAATTCGGTCAATTCTTCTTGCAAAGAATTTATAGATTCGACATGGTGAAGAAAAGTAGTTTCTAAAATCTTAACCTGATTTATTACTCTTTCAGCTAAACTTTCCAAGTGCTTCATTCCTTTTTCATGAATATTCACATTACCCCCTAACTTAATCAAATTGCAAAATTGGGTTAATCTCATCGAACTGGAATCTTCACTATTTTCTAAAAATACTGACCATAACAAAAGTGGATAGACAATCTCTGAATACAATTTTAATAATTCTTCAAAATCAATTTTGTCGTGATGTCTATTTGTTATCTGTACAGATACATGATGCAAGCTTGAACTAAAACACCTCAGATTTTCGATGGAATACGTATATGTTTGAAAGATGAATTTACTGTGGTTGATAAGTCTGGATTGCTCAGTTTTATTTTGAAGTAAATAGTCATAATCACTATCAATACAGATGATTAAG
>JANXML010000277.1 GCA_025354645.1 Arcicella sp.
GGATTTTTTGTCTGATTTGAAATTTATTTCTTGAAAAATCAGCTTCTTAAAACACAAAATATAGCGTTGAATGGTAAAATCACCAAAAGAAAATCCTCTTAAATCTGCGTTGCCGAAGGCATTTCAATTCCATTGTGGGCATCATCTGCGTTCCAATTAAGCTATTTTATCAATAACAATTCACGATATTTTGGGAGAGGCCATTCGTCGTCGTCAACTATTAGCTCTAATTTATCTACGCAGTAACGAATTTCCTCAAAATAGTCTTTCACTTTTGTACTGTATAATCTTGCTCTTTCAACCAAATCTTCCACATTATTTGCTTCCTTTCGTGCCTCGGTCATTTCTTCCACCAAATTATTGATTTTAGAAGTATAAATCGAAATCTTTTTGATGATTTCAACCGTTGGAGCAAAATATTGAGGGTCAATACCAATCTCTTTTTGACCACGAACATTATCCACCAAAAGCGTTTGATATTTCAAGGAAGTTGACATAATATGATTAATTGCCAAATCACCAATTACACGAGATTCAATCTGGATTTTCTTGATGTAATTCTCCATTTCAATCTCATAACGAGCGTGCATTTCTACTTCCGTGAACACCCCATATTTCAAAAACAAATCAATCACAGGTTTGTCTAAATACTTTGCCAGAGCATCTGGAGTAGTTTTCAGGTTTGATAATCCACGGGATTCAGCTTCTTTTACCCAATCTTCGGAATAGCCATTTCCTTCAAATAATATTTTTTTGGATTGTTTTACATAACCCTTTAGAACCTCAACTATTGCCAATTCTTTTTTAACTCCTTTTTCAATGTGTATATCAACTTCCTCTCTAAATTTAAACAACTGATTTGCCACAATAGTATTCAAAATCGTCATTGGCGTGGCAGAATTTGCTGATGAACCAACCGCTCTGAACTCGAATTTATTACCCGTAAAAGCAAAAGGTGAAGTTCTGTTTCTATCGGTATTATCCAGCAAAAGAGCAGGAATTTTATTGATCCCTAAACGTAAATAAACGTTATCTCCTTTTTCTAATTTAATATCGTTCATTTCTGAAAGGTTTTCCAAATCGTTCAAAACCTTCGTCATTTCAGTTCCAATAAAAATTGAAACAATGGCAGGAGGAGCTTCATTTGCTCCTAAACGATGTTCATTTCCAGCGGTTGCAATGGATGCACGCAAAAGGTCTGCGTAGTCATGAACCGCTTTAATGGTATTTACAAAAAAGGTCAAAAAACGTAAATTTTCTTTCGGTTTTGAAGATGGACCTAATAAATTAATTCCAGTATCAGTTGCCAAAGCCCAGTTGTTATGTTTTCCCGAACCATTAATTCCTGCAAATGGTTTTTCGTGAAAAAGCACCCTCATTTTATGTTTGACGGCTATTTTGTTCATCAAATCCATCAAAAGTGCATTATGGTCGCAGGCTAAATTGGCTTCCTCGAACGTTGGAGCAACTTCAAATTGGGCGGGTGCAACCTCATTATGTCGTGTACGCACGGGCATTCCCAATTTCAAAGCCTCAATCTCAAAATCCACCATGTAGGCATTAACTCTTGAAGGGATCGAACCAAAATAATGGTCTTCCAACTGTTGTCCTTTGGCGGGTGAATGACCGAAAACGGTTCGTCCCGACATCAATAAATCTGGACGTGCATTATATAAGGCTTCGTCAACCAAAAAATATTCTTGTTCAGCTCCCAACGTGGCAGTAACTTTTCCAACTTCACGACTGAAATACTCATTCATTACTTTGGTTGCCGCTTTATCAATCAATTCTCCTGATTTCAATAAAGGCGTTTTGTAATCCAAAGCCTCGCCCGTGTAAGAAACGAAAACCGATGGAATACACAATGTAGCCGTTCCAGCGGTGTTTTCCATAATAAAAGCGGGTGAAGACGGATCCCAAGCAGTATATCCACGTGCTTCAAACGTTGAACGAATACCACCGTTTGGAAACGAAGAAGCATCGGGTTCCTGTTGCACAAGGGCAGAACCTTTGAATTTTTCCATTGCCTTTCCTTTGCTGGTAATATCAAAAAAGGCATCGTGTTTTTCAGCGGTTGTACCCGTCAAAGGCTGAAACCAGTGCGTGTAATGCGTTGCCCCTTTCGATAAAGCCCAAGATTTCATGGCAGCCGCCACTTCATCCGCTGCTTCACGGTCAATTTTCTTATTATCTTCAACAGCATTTGTAATTTTTGTATAAGCTTCTGGACTCAACAAAGAACGCATTGCTTCATCGTTGAAAGTGTTGCTGCCGTAGTAATCGGTAACTTTTTCAGTAGGAATTTTCACGTGAATCGGTTGTCGAGACTGTGCTAATTCGAGGGCTTTAAATCTTGCAATCGCCATATATTTTGCTTTTAATTATATTTCTTTTTAAAACTGTTCAATAAAAGTAAGATAAATTTTATTTTTTCTTTATTTTATAACTTAATATTTTGTCAATCTTATTCTGAATGAAAGTGTTTTTATGCCTAATGGTTAATTTTAAGGAGTAAATCAGTTCCCACTTCCTTAAAGGTATTAGTTAAAAATTAAATATTTTTACCATTAAAATCTGATTAATTTAATCTTTCGATTAGAGTAAATTGACACCAAAAATTAAGTAAATCCTCTCAAAAATAATCTTCTTAAAATTACATTTCTTGAATTGATTTAACTATCCAAGAAAAAATTTAATTATTTCAAGATAAATGTATTTTATTCTGTAAAACCTTTTCAAATCAAAATATTATATGGTATATTTGAATATATCAAAATATAAATTAATATATTCGCAGATTTACAATTTAAAAAAAATGAGAATAATTCAAAAATATTGGTTATTACTGCTTAGGTTTAAAAAAATCATTATTATTTAATATTTTTTGTGTTTTTTCAAATTTCACGTTTACTTTTGTATTAGAAAAACAAAAAAATAACCAAATACATTAAAATCAAATAACAAAGTCATGTCAAAAGCAAAACTTGAATACATTTGGCTCGATGGTTACAAACCAACCCAAACCCTTCGTAGCAAAACTAAGGTTGAAACAAATTTTAGCGGAAAATTAGAAGACTGCGATATTTGGTCTTTCGACGGTTCATCAACGCAACAAGCTCCTGGTGGTTCATCAGATTGTCAACTAAGACCTGTATTCATTTGTCCAGATCCAGAGCGTTCATTAATGGGAACACCTGCTTATTTTGTCATGTGCGACGTTTTAGATTCAGAAGGAAACGCTCACGAATCAAATGGTCGTGCTTTGATTGAAGATGATGATAATGATTTTTGGTTTGGTTTCGAGCAGGAATATTTCTTGTATGATATGGAAACAAATCTTCCATTAGGTTTTCCAGCAAACGGCTATCCAGCACCACAAGGACAATATTATTGTTCAGTTGGAGCAAGAAATGCTTACGGTCGTGATATTATTGAAGAACATTTAGAATATTGTATTCAAGCAGGTTTGAACATTGAAGGAATCAACGCAGAAGTTGCAGCTGGACAATGGGAATACCAAATTTTTGCGAAAGGTGCGGCGGCGGCTGGCGACCAAATCTGGATTGCAAGATATATGTTGGAAAGAATTTGTGAGAAACATGGTGTTTGGGTGAATTATCACTGCAAGCCTTTGGGAGATACCGATTGGAATGGTTCAGGTATGCACGCAAACTTTTCGAACACCGCTTTGAGAACGGCTGGTAATAAAGAAACTTATGACGTGATTTGTCAAGCATTCGCTCCTTACGTGAAAGAACACATTGAAGTCTACGGAGCGGATAATCACCTACGTTTAACTGGAAAACACGAAACGCAATCGATTGACCAATTCTCTTATGGTGTTTCTGATCGTGGTGCTTCGATTCGTATTCCAATAGCAGCTGTTCAAAAAGGATGGAAAGGATGGTTGGAAGATCGTCGTCCAAACTCAGCGGCTGACCCATATAAAGTTGCCGCTCGAATTATCAAAACGGTTAAAACTGCTCAGATTTAATATTTCTAAATATATATATCAAAAACTAAAAAAACTCATTCTTCGCAGAATGAGTTTTTTTAATGACTACTAAATTAAGATGATTAATCAAATGCGAAGAAATTCAGTAGCTTTTATAAGTCATTTAGCTGTAATGGTTACTAAATCAGGAAGTTGATATAATTTTCCATCCAATATAACCGTCAGAGTCCAACGATTAGGAACAGGAAATGTAGCTTCAACAGTATATTTCACTTCGGTTCCAGCGGAGTTGATAATACCATCTTTTGTCAGAGTAGTCCCTGCTATTTGTGGTTGAAACCTTATTTGAGCCTTTGCAGCTTTGATATTATTGCCAGTAATAATGATGTCTTGACCACGGATATAAGTTAAAAGCGTCATCCGATTTATAATTAATTCAGTTCCAGCACCAGTCACTTTTAAATCCAATTGTCGATATTTAAACTGTCTCCCATTCACATCAACCGTAATTGAATATAATCCTACTGGAACCTCAAAAGGCACTTGTACTTTTGCTTGCGTGGTTGTCAAACTCACATTTGTTAAATTGAAGGTTTTGCCAGTAATTTTAGAAGTTAAGATAAATTTTGCTTGGGTTGCTCCTCTGATAAAATTTTTCCCATAAATGAAAAATGATTCAGTCGTTTTAATTGAAATAGTTTCTATTCCAATTATTTCTGGATCAGTAGCCAAAGCAACAATTACACTAACTTGATAAGCACGCTTGGTACAGTCTGCCGCCGACACAAAGTAAGTTACGGGTGCAATAAAATTTTGAGCAATTAAGGAGTTGGGCGTAATAGAGGCAGATTGAGAAACAGTAATTGTAGGTTTTAAAACATTGACTTTTGTTGCCACTGGCACTCGCAAACGAACTGTTCTGAGCGTAGTATCTATGTCTCCTTCAACAACAGGAATAAAATCTTCAAACTTAAAACTTAAAATATCTTTTTGTAGACTTTTAGGTTTTTTTAGTTCAGGCAATTCAGAAGAGCAATTCCAACATGAAAAAAGAATTGCGGTTACAAGAAAAATCGAAAGTAAATTTTTTATCATGGTGGCAGGTATTCATTGTGAAATTTAAAAAAATCTATAATTTTTACAGTTTTATCCTTGATTCATGATGTTCAAAAAATAAAACGTTGAAATAATCCAAAAAAGGCTTTAAAGTTTTTGCGGTTTGAGTCACTTTTACCACAAAATCAGGCGAACAAACTTCCTCTTTTGAGAATTTGTGCATAAAGAAAACTTGTTTAAAACGTAGTAATTCAATCTCTGGATGATCTTTTGAGTAACCTTTAGGAGAAGATTTAACAGCCTCACCTTGTATTTCTCCAAAGGTTTTTATAAATTCTGAATTATGAATGATTGCCTTAAATTCTTGAGCGTTATAATCAATTTCTTGTCTATATTTTGCCAATTGTTCTGGTGTTGCTGCCCACATTCCACCTCCTAAAAAAGATTCTTCTTCTGAAATATGTAAGTAATAATCTACTCTGCCCGATTTTCTGCCTCCTTCCGAAAAACTGGCGGAAAGCCAAGATTTATAAGGTGCTTTGTCGTGTGTAAATCTAACGTCACGAGCAATCCTATAATTACAATGCTTCACCTCAACGCCTGTCATATTTTCAAATTCTCCGATTGAACCAATTAATTCTTTAATTGTCTCTTCAAAATCAGATTTTACTTTATCATACCTTTTACGGTTGTCAGCAAACCATTCACGAGTATTATTTTTTTTTAAATCTTGTAGGTATTGAAAAGTGTTCTTCGTAATTGACATAAGGTTGATTTTTAGACAATAATTATTGAATGAAGGTTGCTTTTGATTTCAAAGGTAGTAATTTACACAAAAACTCTTACGCTTCATTTGATGGATTGATATAATTTACTCAAATTTGTGAAAATAAATATTGCCATCGAGACATAAAGTCATGAAGGGAAACATATTTTTAACTTAATTAGAGTCTTAGTGCATTTATTGTGAAGAAAAATCCTTTTTCAAATTCTTCATAGGTAACTTGCTTTTCAATTAATCTGAGTCTTAATGCCTTTGAGGCGAATAATTCTAATAAAATAAAATGCGTATATTAACAGGAATACAGGCTTCGGGAAGACCACATTTAGGAAATATTTTGGGTGCAATTCGTCCAGCTATTGAATTATCGAAAAATCCAGCAAATGAATCATTTTTGTTCATAGCAGATTTACATACCCTTACATCCCTGAAAGACGGTAAACAATTACGTGAGAATACCTACGCCATTGCTGCGGCATGGTTAGCTTGCGGTTTTGATGCAGATAAAAATTTTTTTTATCGCCAATCAAAATTAGCAGGGTATCATACTGAATTAATGTGGTATCTAAATTGCTTTACTCCTTTCCCAATGTTGGCGAATGCTCACAGTTTTAAGGATAAATCCGAAAAATTAGGGGATGTAAATGCAGGATTGTTCACCTATCCCGTTCTTCAAGCGGCGGACATTATGTTGTATGATGCCCACGTAGTTCCCGTCGGAAAAGATCAAAGACAACACTTAGAAATGACTCGTGATGTAGGAGGAGCATTTAATCGTCAATATGGCGAAAACACTTTGGTGCTTCCAGATGCAAAAATTGATGAGACAGTAATGACAATTCCTGGAATTGATGGCGTAAAAATGAGTAAATCATTAAACAACTATATTGATATTTTCTTGGATGAAAAAGAGTTATTAAAAGTAATTAAAAAGGTGGTTACAGATGCGAAAACATTAGAAGATAAAAAAGATCCCGAATCAGATAACGTTTTTAAATTGTATTCATTAGTGGCAAATCAATCTGAAATAGAAGAAATGAGAGTCAACTATCTGGCGGGTGGTTATGGATATGGACACGCAAAAAATGCCTTACACGTTGTTTTAGTTAGGGAATTTAAAGAAGAAAGAGAAAAATTTGAGTATTACATGAATCACATTTCTGAACTTGAACAAAAATTGCAAGAGGGGGAAGCAAAAGCAGAAGTTGTTGCAAAAGCTACCATTAAAAGAATCAGAAAAAAGATGAATTTAGATGATTAATCAATTGGACACAGAAGCCTTTCTTTGGCTAAATTCATTACATACTGATAACATCGACAACATTATGCTCTGGATTACTGGAAGAAATTCTTGGTTTCCAATGTACGTATTTATTATTGGAATTATTGTTTGGAAACAAAAACGTAAATCAATTGTGATAATATTAACGATAATTTTAAGTGTCACAATTTCAGACCAAATTTGTTCGAGTGTTCTAAAACCCTTAATTCATAGATTTAGACCTTGTCATGAGCCATCAATCCAACATTTGGTTCATCTCGTAGGTAATTGTGGTGGACAATTTGGATTTTGTTCCTCACATTCGGCTAATACATTTGCGTTAATAACGTGCTTAATCTTACTATTTAGAAAACAATTTACCGAAATAAAGTATTTGTATGTTTGGGCAATAATAGTTTCGTATTCTCGTGTATATGTGGGCGTTCATTATCCACTTGATGTGCTTGCAGGAGCTGGTATTGGCGTTTTGGTTTCACTTTTTTGTTATAAAATTTACCATTATTATCTATCAAAAACTTCCCATGAAAAACCTTAAAATTATTTTAATTATTAGTTTTCTCATCATCTCTTTTTCTTCAAAAATTAATTCAACCCCTGTTTCTGACGAAGCTGAAAAAATTGTTGGCATTTGGTTTACTGACGATAAAACTTCTAAAATTCAGATTTATAGAAACGAAAGTCAATATTTTGGTAAAATCATTTGGATAGCAACAAAAGAAAGCAAGGAAGATTTGAAAATAAAACCTAAAATCGGGTATCAAATTTTTAGAAAATTTACTTTTGAAGGTAAAAATGTATGGTCGGGTGGACAAGTAAGTGACCCAAGAAGTGGAATGACTGTATCAGGAAAAATGACTTTAAAAGACGAGAATACATTGAATGTGAGAGGTTTTTTAGGTGCTCCAATATTTGGAAAAACTGTTATTTTGATGAGAGTCGAGTAGTTCAATCACGATTTTCATAACCGTGATTGAATCATATAATTATTCTCCTAATTTGTGCCAAATCGTATCGTGCAGTTTATCAAACACTGTTTTAGAAAGTCGTGACACGCTATAAACTTAACAAAAATGCCATTGTATCAACCCCATCCGCATAATCCCATAATTTAGGATTTTGTGCTTCTCCAAAAGAAAGACTTTTCTCAAACCATGCCTGATTAGAAACAATACATTGAATTTTATGTTTGTTTACTTCAATTTTATGTTTTAAATCTTTCTCACTATTATATTCTTCATAAAAAATGACAGAAATTGGTGAAACCAAGTTTTCACTTGGAGCCAAAATCATAAATCCATTATCAAAGTGAGGCATCATGTTTACTAAATAGATTGATTTATTATAATCGTAATTATTTTTGTACTTGTTATGATAAAAAATATCTCCCAAATTTTCGATTGAATCGTAAAATCTGGTGAAATTATAGTTTTCAGGAACGTATAACTTTGAAATATTTCTACAACCTAAACCAAAATAATCAGTAATATCTTTTCCTAAATTAAAAAAATCTTCCTCCGTTTCATTTCCACTTAAAATCCCGACTGATGTTCTGTTTTTTCGAATAATATGCGGTTTAGATTTAAAATAATATTCAAAATATCTGGCAGAATTGTCAGAACCAGTTGCAATTAAAGCATCGACTTCATTCAATTTGTCAGCAATTCTTATTTCTAAATTTGGATTTATTTCTAATAACTTTTCTATTAATGTTGTCATCAAATAGGAATCCTGAGAACTTAATTTAGCAACACATACATGACCTGAAAGTACAATTGTCATCATATCGTGAAATCCAACTGCAGGTATATTTCCAGCCATTATTACCCCAATACTTTTTATCTCTTTTGGTTTATCAGAAATTTCGTATAATTCTGTCCACTCCTTTAATAAATCTTCATTCAAATAAAAATTGGCAATTGATTTTAAAGACATTTTGGTATTTTCAATGGTAAACCAATTGTTTTGATGAGAAGCCTTATCTGCCCAAAGTTCAATTTCTGTAAAATTTTTAGGGTCGTTTATAAAGAGTCCTAAATCCGTAAAAGCATTGATTCTTGCTTGTAATGTCATATTTTTAAATATTTTATGCAATTTACTTAAAACTTGCCAAATAAAAATTTTACAATACTCTTCAAAGTTTGTAGGCTATTTAATTTAAACTAATTAAATTTGTATCAGTTTATTAAACACATGAATTGAAAACAGCCGTGTGCTTAAAATTCATATTCATTAAAGCAGAATGTTATGGCAATTATTATCACAGAAGAATGTATAAATTGTGGGGCTTGCGAACCTGAATGTCCAAATACTGCCATTTATGAAGGCGGTGTTGAATGGACTTGGGCAGGAGGAACAAAATTAGTTGATGTTGAATTAGAGGATGGCTCATCAATTGGTGGAAAAGATCCAATGACACCAGTTTCAGACGAATTTTATTATATTGTATCCGATAAATGTACTGAGTGTATGGGATTTCATGAAGAACCACAGTGTGCGGCAGTATGTCCAGTGGATTGTTGTGTTCCCGATCCAGAACATGTTGAAGATGAAGAAACTTTATTAGCGAAAAAAGCATGGTTACACGCTGAATAAATAAACCATTATATTATCCTAACTGGGGATGTAGAATTTAAAATTCTACATCCCCTTTTTTTTAATATTAGAATAGTTATATTATTTCTTTGAATTTCTATTTTAGAATATTTGGTTTTTTATTAATTTTACAGAATAAGTTGAATTTTAAATCAATTAATTAATTAAAACTGATATTTTTTAAAATATTGGTTTAATTAAAGACCATATTTGGATTATTTTTTGAAAAAAGCCAAAAAACAGGGCAAAAAAATATACAAAAAATTTGGATTAGTGAATTTTACCTATAATCTTTGTGTCGTAATCAAGCATTTAATTAAAATATGAAACAAAATTTTATTATGAAAAAAGCCTTAACCACCGTATTTTCTTTGCTTTTAGGATTTCCGATATTTTCGCAGGAAAAGACAGAAGATAAAGGAAAATTTACATTTTCAGGATACATTGATTCGTACTACATGGCGAATTTTAATAATCCTATTAGTAGAACAAACGTTGGAACCTCTCTTTCAGCAAGAGCATTCGACCAAAAGGCTGGTCAATTTTCTTTGGGATTAGTGCAAACAAAAATGACTTACTCTACCTCCAAAATTGATATTGTTGGAGATTTGACATTCGGACCTAATGCTGATTTAGGAAATTATGGAAACGTTGTGGGTCGCAACGTGGGTTCTACTGGAACTGCACTTGCCATCAAACAAGCATATGTGGGTTGGAAAGCAACCGATAAATTAACGCTAACAATGGGTCAATTTGGAACACATATTGGTTATGAAGTAATTGATGCTCCTGTTAATTATCACTACTCGTTATCTAATCTTTTCAATAACGGACCATTCTATCATGTGGGTTTGAAAGCTCAATATAATTTTTCTGAGAAAGTTTATTTAATGGCTGGATTGGTAAATAATGTTGACAATTTGGACGATAATAACCGTGCAAAAGGATTGATTGCTCAATTATTTGTATCTCCTGTTTCTGGGTGGACAGTTTATTTGAATGCAATCTCATCAAATGAAGCCAATGCTGATGATAAAGGAAAAACCCCAGATGCAAGTTATTCATTATTTGATTTGACTACTACTTATCAAATTACTCCAAAATTTATGGTCGGTTTAAATGCGGCAACAGGTTCACAATCAGGAGATTATCAAACTTTAACATCTAATCCTAAGTTTGTAAAAAATTCTGGAACATGGGGTGGAGTTGCACTTTATTCTAATTATTCAGTTTCGGATGTGTTTAGTATTGGTGCAAGATATGAGAATTTCAATAATCAAGATGCCGTAAGAGGATTGCGAATAGATGAAAACACGGGTGTATCAGTAAATTCATTGACTATAACAACAACATTTACAGTTGCTGATGGTCATTTATTAATTAAACCAGAATTTCGTTCTGATGCTTATGACAAAAACTTTTTTAAGAATGGTGATGGAGTAGATGTCAAATCACAATCAACATTGGGCTTAGCAGTAATTGCTAAGTTTTAAAATAATTTTCTGTAAACAAATCCATATTTAAAAACCCTTAAATCAAAAACCACATGACACAACAAAAACCATCTTGGTTACCAATCGGCATTTTACTTTTAATTGCCATTGGAGCCGCCTTCGTTCCTGCACCAAATGCAGCTGTCACAGAGGGTATCAATACGGGCGATACCGCTTGGATGCTTGTTTCTTCAGGACTTGTACTTTTAATGACTCCTGGTTTAGCCTATTTTTATGGTGGAATGGTTAACCACAAAAACGTAATTTCGACTATGTTACAATCTTTCATTGCAATGGGTGTGATTACTATTATTTGGGTTGTTTTCGGGTTCAGTTTGGCTTTCGGGGAATCGGTTGGTGGATTTGTTGGAAACCCAATGTCTTATTTTATGTTTCAAGGTGTTTTTGACGGAAAACCTTGGTCATTAGCCCCAACTATTCCATTCGCTTTGTTTGCATTTTTCCAAATGAAATTTGCAGTAATCACTCCTGCTTTGATTTCTGGAGCATTGGCAGAACGTATTAATTTCCGTGCTTTCGTTTTATTCATGGTTCTTTTCTGCGTTATTGTTTACGCACCCTTAGCTCATTGGACGTGGCATCCAGAAGGATGGTTGTTCAAATATGGCGTTCTGGATTTCGCTGGCGGAACCGTAGTTCACATGAGTGCAGGTTGGGCAGCGTTGGCTGGGGCATTATATTTGAAAAGACGTAAATCTCACGTTGAAGCTAATGTTTTACCTCCTGCAAACATCCCTTACGTATTATTAGGAACAGGTTTACTTTGGTTTGGTTGGTTTGGTTTTAATGCTGGTTCAGCAGTTGGAGCAGGTCCATTAGCAGTTTCAGCTTTTGCGACAACCCACGTCGCAGCAGCAGCAGCAGGTTTGTCTTGGATATTATTTGACGTGACTCGTGGTCGTAAAGTTTCAGCCCTGGGATTTTGTATTGGTGCAGTAGTTGGATTAGTAGCCATTACGCCCGCTTCAGGTTTTGTTTCTGTTACAGCTGCCATTACAATTGGTACAGTCGCTGCAATCGTCTCAAATATTGCAGCACATTGGAGAGCAAATTCAAAGTTGGATGATACATTAGACGTTTTTCCTTGTCACGGAGTCGGTGGAATGATGGGTATGTTGATGACGGGATTATTCGCCTCAAAAGCTGTAAATGCAGTGGTGGTTGAAGGTGAACAAGGTTTATTTATTACGGGAGACATTGCCCTTTTGGTTAAACACATAGTTGCGTTGGCGGTGGTATCTGGCTTTGCATTCGGTATGTCCTATTTGTTATTAATGATTACAGACAAAATTATCCCTTTAAGAGTAACAGAAGAAGAGGAAAGAGTAGGATTGGATATTTCACAACATGATGAATCTTTGATTGAAGCTTAAAATATTTCAACTTTACCACAAGTAATGGTTCTTGTGGTTTTGTTTCAGAAAGAAAGTTGTCTGTCTATGATGGGCAACTTTTTATTTTTCGAGTAGAATATGTTTCTAACCTGTCTGATATTCATAAAAACAGGCTGAAAACCTGTTTTACTTGAAAAGTGGCGTTGAAATGAACCAAAATGTTAATTCATAATGTTGTAATTTTGAATTTTAAACTAAATAAATAATTAAAATGGGAAAATATGTTGTAGCCACTGATGATAATTTTCAGGAGCTAATTAATTCGGACATACCAGTTTTGGTAGATTTTTGGGCAGAATGGTGTGGACCCTGTAAAATGATTGGACCAATCGTTGAGGAGTTAGCAGGAGATTTGGAAGGTCAAGCAATTATTGCAAAAATGGACGTGGATGCCAATTCAACCGTTCCTTCTACTTTGGGAATTCGTTCAATTCCAACATTGTTGATTTTCAAGAATGGAGAATTGAAAGAACGTTTAGTGGGTGGAAATATTCCAAAAGCGGTTTTATCACAGACAGTATTGAAATACGCATAAAACAGTTAACAGTTATCAATTAACAATTATCAGCTATTTTACGGTATAATTGAAATTGATAACTGTTTTTTAATTGATAGCTGAAAGAATTACTTTACAAGCCTTCACAATTTCTTCGTCAGTAATGATTAAAGGTGGAGCAATACGCATTGAATTATCACAAAATAAAAACCAATCAGTAATTATCCCTCTTCCAATTGCACGGTCAATAATTGGTTTTAGCGTTTCAAAATCTTCAAATTCAACCGCCATCATTAATCCTTGGTTTCTCACTTCTTTTACTTTTTTGTGAATTAGCAAATCCTTAAAAATTTGAGCTTTTACATTTACATTCTCTAATAAATTTTCTTCAAAAATTACTTTCAAAGTTGCCAATGATGCAGCACAGCTTACAGGATGTCCTCCAAAAGTTGTGATATGTCCAAGAATTGGATTATTCTTAAAAACAGACATTACTTCTTGATTGGCAATGAAAGCCCCAATTGGCATTCCTCCTCCCATCCCTTTTGCACACAACAAAACATCAGGATAAAAGCCAAATTGTTGAAATGCCCAAAAAGTACCCGTTCGTCCGAATCCCGTTTGGATTTCATCAATAATTAAAAGAGTTCCAGTTAAATCACATTGTTTTCTGAGTTCGACAAAATATTCATATTCTGGAATCCTTACGCCCGCTTCACCCGCAATTACTTCAATAAAAACTGCCGCAGTTCTACAAGTTATTTTCTCAATATCATCAAAATGTCCGTGTCTAATTTGCTTAATTTCAGGCAAGAGAGGTCGATAATTTCGTTTAAAATTTTCACTGCCTGATAATGACAAAGCACCTTGTGTGGCTCCATGATAAGCATTTACGCACGAGATAATTTCTTGCCTTCCCGTATATCTTTTCGCCAACTTCATAGCACCTTCAACCGCTTCTGTTCCAGAATTTGTGAAATAGACATTATTTAAAACAGGATATTTTCGACAACCATTATCCAAAGTTTTTACCAAAGCCTCAGCTAATAACGTCTGTGGAGTTTGTACATATTCACCGTAAACCATTAAATGCAAATATTTATCTACTTGATTATGAATGGCTTGCGTAACTTTTGGATGTCGGTGTCCAACATTTGAAACACCAATGCCTGAAATTAAATCCATGTATTCTTTGCCATCTTTCCCATACATATATATTCCGTTTGCTTGGTCAATCTCTAATGAAAGTGGGAAATCAGAGGTTTGTGCAACATTTTTTAAAAATAATTCTCTATGTGTCATCATTCTTTTATACGTAAAAAAAGGACGACTTCCTTCAAATGGAAGTCGTCCTTGAAATTTTCACCATTCTTTTACTTTTCCATAAAACAAACACTCCCTCCTACCCAATCAAAATCCTTATTATATCGAACTCCAATCATCTCACCCCTCGAAAGTCTCGCTAAATTAGTGAGCAAAATGGGTCTCGGTTCATCTTTTTGCCAAATGTATAACATCCTAATTTCACATTTTACTTTACTATTATCCGTCGTCTTAATGACTGGCTGATAGTTTACTTTTTTCTGCAAAATATAATTATGAGGGTCTTTAATTTTTTCTAAATGCTCTGGTAACACATTGATAATCACACCCGTACCTGCAAAAGAAAACAACGGTTTCAATACAAAATCAGACAAATTTTCTGGATAATTTCCTTCGTATTCACTTAGAAATTTGCATTCTGGAATATATTTATTTTTTAAGAAAGGCATTATATATTTACTAATTCTAAAAAACCAGTTTGGATGTCCCACCCATTCTACTTCAACATCATCGGTCAAATTGAATTCAGTTTTCAGGTCTGGAAAGTTAGTTAAATCATCAAAAATAAGTCGGTTATAAATCCGATTAATTGGCGTTTTAATGCCTTCATTTTTATAAAATAACCTCTTTCCTTCTTTGATAATTTTAGTGAGGCAAACAGCTTTTACACCAATTAAATTTTCTGTAACATCAAAATCTACTCTGGTTTTTTGAGTGTCAGGGTAAATTTCTAAAATAATAACGTTTTCTACTTTTTCATCACCAATTATTAATTTTTTTAATGCTTCAATATAAGATTCCCGATTATCATAACTAAACTGAAAATCATAATCTTCAGGAATTGGAAAATGCTTTTGATAATTTTCTGAAAGGAGATATTGAAATCCAAAAAGTGATGGAAAACCTTGTAATTCAATGAGTTGAGGATTAAATTCGCCCTTTTCATCCTGACATACTGCGAAATCTATAGCTAAAAAAGAAGTATGATTATTTTCATTTGGAACATTTTGATTTTCAGGAATTGCTTTTGCAGTTTTATCTTTAAAATCATCTTGAACTATAACATCAATAATACTTTCACAAGTTAGAATTAATTTTTCTTTAAAAAATTTAGGAACAAAAACGGGTGTTTCTGCAATTCTAAATTCAATTGGTTTTGGTAAAGAATTATTCATTTCGTCAAGAAAATATTGATATTTTTCTTTACTAAAAGAACGATTATAGGTTTGTCGGAATGTTGATTGCATGTTCAAAATAAAGAACCCAAAAGTTCAATTTACATAATTAATTCAGATTGTAAAATTGATTCTGTAGCCTTTTTCAAAAATGTGGGAATGATAATAGATTCTGTTAAAAGGATTTTATCAGGATCATCTAATTTATCTAACATATCATTGTATTTTTCTAAGCCGTGAGTTTTGATAACAACCTTTTTCTTATCCTCCGAAGAAAGGTATTTCAACATGCCAACACCATCTGCTTCAGGGTGAAATTGCGTTCCAAATACCTCTTTTGAAAAACGAATTGCCATAATTGCCCGTTCTAAGTTTACATGAGGTCTTTCTTTTTCCATTCTTAAAATCGTAACTCCTAATTCCTTGATTTTCTTATAATTTAGGCTAACTAATTGATAATCACGAGAATCCACCACATAAAAAGGCTCTGGCAAACCGTCAAATAATTCTTCGTGAATCTCCTTATCAATTTGATTAACGGGAAAAACGCCAAAAGCTGTACTTCTACGTTTTGTAATATTACCAATTCCTAAATGCCGAGCAACCAATTGGAATGAATGACAAATAAGGAATAAGTATTTTTTTGTACTTTCTTCAGAAATTACAGCCTTAGACTTGTTATGGTTGAGCAATGAATCAATAAAATTAAAATAAGGTTTTTCCCAGGATTCTCCCAACGCTAATGGACTTCCTGGTCCGCCCGTTGAAATATAAATATCATAGCTCAAATCTGGTAATTTATTTTCAGCACGAACATTAAATATTGTAGTTTCAATTAACAATTCCTCCTTTTCTTGAAATTCATTAATTAATTTTATGATACATCTCATGCCTTCGCCAGGAAAGTTAGCGTACATATCTAATACGGCGATTTTTAGTGGTTTTTGCATAATATTCTTAAAATTTCTGAATAGTTTTCGATGAAAATTTATACAAAATTAAACAAAATTGTTTCCACTTAGCAGCTTTGTCAGCATTATAGTTGCTCAATAAATCCGAATACAACAAACAGATTCAATAAATACCAACTCTTGTTTCTTCCACAATATAATCAACAACTGCCTTCAAATCTCCACCAGTTTGTTCAAAAACGGCTAATTGACGATCTGCACCAGTTCCATGATCAAGAATTTGATTAATATATTCTACTTCTTTTCTACTGCCTAATTCATCTAAAACATCATCGACAAAATTTAATAATTCTCCGCACAAATCACGATATGGGACTTCTTCCTGTTTACCAAAATCAATCAATTTCCCTTGAATTCCATACCGAGCAGCTCTCCATTTGTTTTCATTAATTAATACTTTCCGATAAGGTCTAAAACTTAAATTTTGCTTCATTAATTTGTGCATTTTAGCCACTAAAGCCTGAATCAAAGCAGCGATACAAATCGTTTCGTCTATTCGCATCGGAATATCACAAATTCTGAACTCGATTGTATCAAAATAAGGATGAAGGCGAATATCCCACCAAATTTTCTTGCCATTATCAATACAATTTGTTTTGACTAAGAGTTTGATATATGCGTCGTATTCAATGGCAGAGGCAAAAAAATCGGGAATTCCAGTCCGTGGAAATTTATCAAAAACTTTGGAGCGATAAGATTTAAAACCAGTATTCCGACCACACCAAAAAGGCGAATTTGTTGAAAGAGCATAAATATGAGGCAAAAAATAACGGACTGCATTTAGGATTTGAATTCCTTCTTCACGGCTTTCAATGCCAACGTGAACGTGTAAACCAAATATTAAATTTCCTCTCGCAACATCACGCATTTCATCAATGAGGGCATCGTAGCGTTCATTTGGCGTAATTAATTGGTCTTGCCAGTCTGAAAAAGGATGGGTTCCTGCGGCAGCAAGTTTTAGATTTTGCTGGTCGGCTAATTCAATAATATTTCTTCTAAGTTCAGTTACTTCCGCCCTTGCTTCTTGGATGTTATGACAAATATTTGTCCCAACTTCAACAACCGCTTGGTGCATTTCTTCTTTCACTCTTTCATGCAATGTGATTTGTCCACCCTCAACAATTTTGCTCATGTGAGAACGCAATTCTCGTGTTACTGGATCAATGGTTTGAAATTCTTCTTCAATTCCAAGCGTGAATAATGGCATATTTTTAGGATTTAAGGTTTTATTAGAAAAGTTTCTATTATTAAAAAATTAAAAACTATGTGGGTAAAACTTAATCTTAACTATTTCATCTCATCATTATAAGTCATGGCATGAGGATGATATTTATTTCAGATTTGCCAAATCAATTAAGGCTTTCCCCGAGCAAGCATTAGACATAAATGCTCCCCAAGTTAGATTGTCTTTGCCAACCTTATGTTTTTTTGCTCTTTCAATTGCCACTTTTGCCATAGTATCTACGACCCAATCAAAGTTTTCTTGACCGACAGAATTTACGTCGGCATCAGGAGCAGGATTACAAAAATCTATGGCATACGGAATTCCGTCTTTTACAGCAAATTCGACGGTGTTAAAATCATATCCTAATGCTTTATTCAATTTCAAAACATACTCTTTTACGGTCGCCATTAATTTTTTAGTATGCGGTCCCGTTGGCAATTGTGCATCATAACGCAAATGAGGCTGGTTTCGAGGTTCATAAGGCATTATTTTTACTTCCGTTCCTCCCAAACAATAACACCTGAAATAATCGGTAAAAACAATTTCTTCTTGTAAAAGCATTACCAATTGGTCTGTTTCGTCATACGCATTAAATAATTCGTCTGGATTTCTTACTTTATAAACACTTTTCCAACCGCCACCTGAATGAGGTTTCATGTAGGCGGGAAAACCAATATGATCGAAAATATCGCCCCAAGGCAAAGGAAATTTTAAGTTCCTAAAAGAAGATTCAGCCGTATCAGATGGGCGTTCTTTTGAAGGCAGTAAAACCGTTTTTGGAACTGGAACCCCCAAATGAACAGCCAAAGCATTATTAAAAAACTTCTCATCAGCCGACCACCAAAAAGGATTATTTATAACTGCCGTTCCTGTTAAAGCCGTATTTTTAAGCATAGCTCTATAAAAGGGTACATCTTGTGATATGCGGTCAATTATAACATCATAACCCGATGAAACACCCTGCAAAACTTTATCAACGACCATCCGTTCTGCCATAATTCCCGAAGGAGCAATTTCATTTACTCTTTCCACAAATGCCTCTGGAAAAGAAGTCTCCATTCCGTGAAGAATACCAATTTTTTTCATAATTCTTGCAAACACTTAGAAATCAAAGTTAGCATAGGACGAATAACCCTAAAAAGATTTCAAAGTTAGTTTAGTTTATTTAATGATTATAAATAATTTAATTGTCAAATTTTGACAATCTTTGTTTAAATTTTATTCAAATATTCAGGGAACATTTCTCGCCAAATATCCCAATCGTGCGTACCATGCCAACGAATATCTAACCAATGATTTATATTTTTATGAGCTAATATTTTAGAAAGATTTTCATTATCTGGCTTGCAAAAATCTGCATTACAAGTTCCTAAAATAATTTCCATTTTCCAAAGATTTGGGTCGGTTGCGTTGGGCAAATAATTAGGAGGATTATTATAAAAAACGTTTTCATCGTAGTAATCTCCTAAAAATGAACGAATGTCAAATGCAGCACCCATTGTATATAAATGTGATACTTTTTCTGGATGTCTGAATGCAAAATTTGCTGCATGATAGCCCCCAAAACTGCACCCAGCCACTGCAACTTTCGAAACGTTACATTCGCTCAAAATTGCTGGAATCAACTCTTCATTCAAGTATTGGTCATAATATCCATGATTTTGAATTCGTTCAGAAGGATGAAGGTGCTTGCCATACCAAGAATGTTTATCGATACTATCTGGACAGTAAATTTTAACTTTCCCAGATTCAATTTGTCCACGAGCTGATTCTATTAATTTGAAATCTTTTGCTTCGTGATACCTCCCCATTGTAGTTGGAAAAACGATAACTGGATATCCCCAATTTCCAAAAACAAGCATTTCATTATCGGCTCCAAGATGATGAGAATAGTACTTCAAATAACGTTCTTGCATAATACCAAAGGTTAGTTTTAGATTTTATTGTTAATTTTAACCTAAAATAAAGATTGTTTTCCAGTTTCAAAATATTTTATATGTTATTTTTCTTAAAAAAATATTTATGCTTCATCTTGTTTTATGGAATAATCCTAAAAATGAATGCTCAACAAAACCCCATCAAATTGCCTGAAAATAATACTCAATTAACTCAAATAGAAGATAATATCACTTCAACGTATCTGAATCGTGAGGTACACATTACTTTGATATATCCTAAAAATATTTCTAATAATCTTAACGTTTTAATTTTTAATGATGGACAAGATTTTAAGGAATTGGAGATATATTCGAGCATCAATAATTTATTAACACAACATAAAATATTTCCATTTATCTGCATCGGCATTCACGCAAATCATGAGCGTTTGCAAGAGTATGGGACTGCCATACAATCAGATTATAAAAACCGTGGCTCAAAGGCAAAACAACATAATGATTTTATAATCAAAGAACTCCTTCCGTATTTGAAGAAAAAATTTTTAATCAAAACAGAAGGTAATGTAATTGCTGGATTGTCATTAGGAGGTCTATCTGCCATGGATATTGGTTGGAATAACTTTACAGCGTTTTCTAAAATTGGCGTATTTTCAGGATCATTTTGGTGGCGACAAAAATCGGAAGAAGATGGATATTCTGATGAAAGTGACAGAATTATGCACAATATTATTAAGGCAGGTTCGTATAAAAAAGATATGAAATTTTGGTTTGAGGCGGGAACAGCTGATGAAAAATCTGATAGAAATAACAACGGTATAATTGATGCTATTGATGATACATTGGATTTGATTGTGGAACTTGAAAAAAAAGGTTACAAAAAAGATAAAGACTTGATTTATAGAGAAGTAGATGGAGGAGAACATAATCATAATACTTGGAGAAAAATATTGCCAGAATTTTTAATGTGGGCTTTTGGAAAATAATTATTTTTATCACAAAAACTTCAACGAAACAGGATTTATAAGTAATTCGCTTCAACTTTCAACAAGTTATGCGAATTACGGGTTAAAACTCAATCAAAAGTAGGACAGCGGCAACCAATTTAGCGTAAATATGCACGAATAGTCCATTTTCAGACCTAACTTTTG
>JANXML010000302.1 GCA_025354645.1 Arcicella sp.
GGAAACGAATCCAGCACGGTAACTTTCGACTACTTTTCGGAGATAAAGTACCAAGTTACGATTTTTTTTATTTCTTCTCAACTCCTTGATATTCATACACTTATCGTTTATGTGTCAAGTGCTTTCAGTAGAATATGCAAAGTTGTATAATTCTCATTATGTTAAATACAACAATCCAATATTTAAGAATTCCCTCTATATCATTTGTACCTCTTAAAATATTTTGTAAAATTTCTAAACCTCTACTCATAAAAAAGTGGCTTGAACTTATGTTCAAGCCACTTTTTTCTTTTATTTAAGACCGACGCAGAAGCATCGGGTTACACAATTATTCACCAAGAGCTTTCAATTTGTCTTCCATTTTCAGCACTTGATACAAACTTCTTAAACTTGATTTCAAGTCGTCTTCTTTTTTGATTGACCAAGCTTTCTCGAAATATGGCAATGCTTGTTTAAATTTCTCGGTTGCTAAATCTTCGATTGCTTTACCTTTCGTTTTATAGGTATTCATATCCATAGCATCCACTTCTTTTTTGATAATAACAGCTTCATTAAAGTTCATTACTCCAAGATTGTAGTTGACATCATAATTATTTGGATCTAAATCAATGGCTTGCTTATAATACTTCAATGCTTGACCTCTCGCTTCATTTTGTTTAGCTTTTGCTTCGTCGGATTTTTTTGCAATATCAACTGTATTTACTGCACTGGCAGATTGTTGAGATTGCTCAGCATTCAATTGCGTCAATACTTCATTAGCCTCGGTTTTCATTGTATTAACCTCCCCTATTTGCTTTTTAGAAGCAGCCGCAGACTTTGGATCTTTTTTAATTTTGTCAGTCAAGCGTTTAACCTCATCATCATACGCAGAAATTTTATCTTTTTGAACCTGAATTTTTTTATTTAATCCATCCACATTACTTTTTGATAATTGGTCTTTATAACCTCTAATTTCTGGTTCTAACTCATTCGCTTTGTTTTCATACAAAATTGCCAAGTTTATAACTTCCTGAACATTTTTTGAACCACCTGCAACTGATGCTTCCAATTCTTTTATGGCAGAATCTATCTTCTTGAAACCCAACAACATATTGATTTTCTCAGATTTCAAATCCTTATTGTTCGGATGTAAAGCAATACCCTTGTTAATAGTTGCAATGGCTTGTTCTTCTTTATTTTCATTTTTATAGATTTGAGCTAAAGCATAAATCATTCCAGGGTCTTTTCCTCCGAGTTC
This sequence comes from Arcicella sp., assembly GCA_025354645.1. Lineage (GTDB taxonomy): Bacteria > Bacteroidota > Bacteroidia > Cytophagales > Spirosomataceae > Arcicella. Next base: position 1,238 of record JANXML010000302.1, read on the forward strand.
CAAAAATTTCTCGTAACCAACTTGAGCGGCGGCGTCATTTTTTGCCATTTGTCCAATTACACCCGTGTACATTGCCGCCGTAGTATCTTTTGGAGCAACCGCCATAGCAGTCTGCAAATCTTTCAATGCACCATCAAAATTTTTCGATTGATATTTAGTAATTCCAGCATCCATGAAGGCAGCATACATTTTCTGTCCTTCAACTTCTGGCTTTCCATCTTTGTCCATCACCATCATCATGTATTTCTTTGCTGGTGATGCTGGGTCTAATGCAACAGCTTTTTTAAAATATGCCATTGCTTTATATGCAGCCGTAGGATCAGTCTTTGTTAAAACTGTATCTCTCGAATTAGCAAAATCTAAATAGGCTTCTCCACGTGTGAGCCAAGTTTTTGATTTTGTGGAATCCTTTTTCATTACTGCCTCGTCAGCTTTTTTCTTAGCTTCTGTTAGTGCTTTTCGATTTGCTTCAAGCATTAATTTATCTACTTGTGCGAAGGTTGCTCCTGCGGTTAATAAGATCGCAAAAAGAGCAAGTGTTAGTTTTTTCATTCTTGTTTGATATGGTTTGTGTTTACGGTACACGGTTAATGGTGAATGGTAAACGGATTGGGGAATATTTTACTAAAATTATTTTCTAAATTTTAATTGTAACGATTAGTTGCTGTTGAAGTTACTTCCTTAACAAAAGATTAACAAAGTTAGGTTTTGGGGATTAGGCATTAGTTATACATTACCAAAAACTAATACCCAATCCCTAAACCCTATTCTTCGCTTCCCTCCTCTCCTATTTTTTCTTCTTTTGTATTTTCTATTTCTGAAACTATCTCATTAGTTCCAACGGTAGCACCTTCTGTTTCAACGACTTCTGCGTCCAGAATTACCTCTTCTTCTGGTTCTTTTACGATTTTTGTTACCGAAGAAATTTCGTCCGATTCATTTTTCAAGCGAATTAATTTAACTCCCTGCGTGTTTCGTCCCATCACACGGAGGTCAGCCACCGCCATCCGAATCAAAATTCCCGATTTTGTAATAATCATTAAATCATTACTATCAGTTACTTCCTTGATTGCCACCAAATTACCCGTCTTGTCCGTAATATTTAATGCTTTCACACCCTTTCCTCCACGATTAGTTAAACGATAATCTTCTACATCCGAACGTTTACCGAATCCTTTTTCTGAAACCACCAATAATTGTTGCGTTTGTGGGTCTTCAATACAAACCATTCCGATGGCTTTTTCCATCAATTTTTCTTCGTCAAGCCAAATACCTTTTACACCTGCGGCTGAACGACCCATTGGACGTACACGAGATTCTTCAAAACGTACTGAACGACCTGTATTCGTAGCAATAATTACGTGATTATTACCATTTGTTAGAGAAACATCCAATAAACGGTCATTTTCTCGAATCGTGATGGCGATAATTCCATTCTGACGTGGACGTGAATACGCTTCTAAGGTTGTTTTCTTAATCGTTCCGTCCTCAGTACACATTACAATAAAATTATTATTGATATAATCTGGGTCGGTGATTGACTTAACATTAATAACCGCACGGATCGAATCGCCATTTTCGATATTCATTAAATTCTGAACTGGACGACCTTTGGCAATTTTTGAACCTTCTGGAACGGCATAAACTCTTAACCAAAAACATTTTCCTTTTTCAGTAAAGAATAATAGCCAGTTGTGCATCGTGGCGGTGAAAAGATGTTCGGTATAATCATTATCTTTCGTAGCAACTGCCCGAGAACCAACTCCTCCTCTATTTTGTGCTTTGTATTCTCCAATTGGCGTACGTTTGATATA
>JANXML010000361.1 GCA_025354645.1 Arcicella sp.
GGTTTCCAACCTGTAAAACTTCAAAAGACAGGTTGGAAACCTGTCCTACAATAAAATGAACCAAAAATTCCTAAAAAACATCACCACTTTCGTTTTCGATATTGACGGCGTAATGACCGATGGAAACGTCCATGTTTTGGAAACGGGCGAACATTTTCGTACTTTTTATATTCGTGACGGATACGCTCTCGAACGTGCCATACAAGCAGGTTACAGAATATGCGTCATCACGGGGGGCAAACACGAAGGCGTGCGTAAACGACTCCAAAACCTTAAAATTCACGATGTTTTTATGGGTTCGGGCGGGAAAAGTAAATTAGAAATTTATCAAGGCTGGTTGGCTGATTCGGGCATTTCTGAAGAGAATATTTTGTATATGGGCGATGATTTACCCGACTATGAAGTCATGTCTCGCCCCAATCTTTTTGCCACTTGTCCCGCTGATTCGTGCGATGAAATTTTGGAAATTGCCAATTATATTTCCCCTAAAAATGGTGGTAAAGGAGCGGTTAGAGATGTGATTGAACAAGTGATGCGAGAGAAAGGAGAATGGTTGAAATTTTAATTTATACCTTCACTAATTTCCAATTTCCCTTCCTAAAAAAATACCAAGCGGCAATTGCTAAGAAGGTTTCAGCCGCAGGGATAGCAATGAATGCACCCGTTGGTCCCATGTCGAGATAGGTTGATAAAAACCAAGCTAATGGAATTTGAAAAAACCAAAAACTGCCAATATTAATCCAGGTGGGCGTTTTTGTGTCTCCTGCACCATTCAAAGATTGAATCATCACCATGCCGATTCCGTAGAAAACGTAGCCAAAACCAATGATTTGCAAGGCTTTACTTCCGAATTTATGAACTTCCACTTCTTCCGTAAATAAACTGATAATTGGAGAGGAAAAGAATACGAACAAAATCGTGACAAACAACATGAAAATGATGTTGTATTGAGTCGTTAACCAAACACTTTTCTCAGCTCGTTCGGGCTGTTTTGCTCCTAAGTTCTGCCCGACCAACGTGGCGGCAGCATTACTTAATCCCCAAGCGGGCAGAATAAAAAATACCACATTTCTAATCGCTATTTGATAACCCGCACTCGCTTCGGTACTTCCCGTTTTTGATACTAAATACGTCAAAACAATCCAACTTCCGCTTTGAATAAAAAACTGAAAAGTGGCTGGTAGGGCTACGTTGAGCAGGTTTTTGATAATTGGTAAGTCGAAATTAAAATATTTTTTAAAAAGTTGAATCGTTCTGTCATCTCTGAATAAATGATAACATTGATAAATTACGCCCGTGGTTCGTCCGATGGAAGTGGCAATGGCAGCACCAATTAATCCCAATTCTGGAAAAGAACCGTAACCATAAATCAACATCGGACAGAGGAAAATATTAATGGCACTGGCAATCCATAAACTTCGCATTGCCATAGCGGCATCGCCTGCTCCTCTGAAAATTCCGTTAATCATGAATAGTAAAATAATGGCAGGACTACTCCCCATCATTATTTTTGTGAAGAGCGTTCCATTTCTGACGACTTCCTCTTTTGCCCCCATGGTTCTAAGAATATCTTCAGCATAAAATATTCCTATCAAACTTATCATAACGGAAACAATAAACGACAATAAAATTGCCTGAGCTCCTGCGTGAGAAGCTCCTTCAACGTCTTTTTCGCCAATTCTGCGAGCAACAATTGCAGTGGCGGCGGTGCTTAGTCCAATGCCTAACGTATAAACCAGTGTTATCACAGATTCGGTTAAACCCACGGTGGCGACGGCTTCTTTGGCATTGGGCAAATGCCCCACAAAATACATATCAACTACGGCAAAAACTGATTCCAAACTTAATTCCAGAATCATCGGTATGGCTAATAATACGATGGCGAGTTTGATACTTCCTTGCGTATAATTGTGTTCTTCGCCTTTTAATGACTGCTTTATGATGGATATAGCTTTCCCAAATCCACTAATTCCTTGTTCTTGCAATGCCATTGGTATAATTTTAAGACAGTTGACAGTTCTCAAAATTAGTAAATCTTAGACTAAATGACTGAATTTATGAACATTAATTGGTTTTGTATTTCCATCAATCATTTAAAATTATCGTGGTAACTTACCATATTTTCGATTTTGGAATGCTTCTAATCATCTGAAACTACCAAATATTTTCCGTTAAAATGACAATAATTGATATGCTTATTCGGATATTTTGGGTAATACTACGAGTTCTTTGCCAGTAGAAAAAGGATGCACAACTTACGATTACTCGCAAAAAAAGATAAACAATACTGCTATTATTTTGACTCTGCAAACTCGCAAAATGAAGACCGAATATTGGCAATATTTACCATCAACAAAATGATTAGAAATTATTAAAATAGGAAATATTGTTACAAACTATAAGCAATTCTTAAAAAATACTGGAAATTTGATTTTCTAACGCAACATATATTTCAAATTTATCGTATTCTTAGATAAAGCAATCTTCCTCCAATAATCAGCCACAAGTTTATTGTCTATAAAACTTCCTTTTGAATTTTTCGTTACCTTTATGTCCCAAATTTTAGCAAACTATCATAGATTATGAGATTACAGTTCACTATTGTCGTTTTATTATTTTCGGCTACTATCTCTTTCGCTCAGAAAGACCTTTATAACGATACTCAGAAACGAAAACTTGCCCGTATTTCGGAAGAAATAACCTCTCAATACAATACCAATTATCAAAAAGCATTCAAAGTTGCCAAACAAAAAGGATGGAAAACGGAAGGTGATTTAGGTAATGGTAAAATTTTCCGATTAAATGGAATCGACGAAACAGGACATCCATTATATATTGCAACGGAAAGCAATGCAAAAGCTGCCTCTACTACTCGTACAGACCAATTATACTCGGGTGGTTCCTTAGGCTTATCGCTTAATGGAAGTGGCGATGCTGTTAAAAATAGATTGGGAATTTGGGATGGTGGAGCAGTTTTAGTAACGCATCAAGAATTTGGTACACGGGTTACGCAACAGGATAATGCCAGTGGAGGGGACCTTCATCCTACACACGTAGCAGGAACAATGATTGCGGCGGGGGTTTCAGCACAGGCAAAAGGAATGTCTTTCGGAGCAAATTTAAAGGCTTGGGATTTTACTGGCGATGTTACCGAAATGACCGCTGCCGCTAATAATTTAGCCATTTCCAACCACTCTTACGGTTTTCAAGCAGGGTGGGTTTATAATACCACAACCAATCGTTGGGCTTGGTATGGAAACGTAAATGTGAGTACTACGGAAGACTATAAGTTTGGATTTTATGACACAAACACTCAGGCTTGGGATAAAATCGCCAATGCAGCTCCTTATTATTTAATCGTAAAATCGGCAGGAAATAATAGAGACGAAACGGGTCCGCCCGCAGGGACTTACTATTTTCTGGGGACTTCGACCAGAGATTCAAGTAATATTGCTCGTAGTAAAAATGATAGTTATGATTGCCTTTCAACAACCTCAACTGCCAAAAATATTTTAACGGTTGGAGCAATCAATGGAACGGCTGGAAATCCACCTGCCCAATCATCGAACATTAAAATTTCAAGTTTTAGTAGCTGGGGACCAACGGATGATGGACGCATCAAGCCTGATTTAGTGGCAGTTGGCGTTAACTTGTTCTCCGCTTCAAACGCCTCAACAACGGCTTATGCTGTTGAAAGTGGCACTTCAATGGCAGCCCCACAGACTTCTGGAAGCCTCCTTTTATTGCAAGAAGTCTATGCAAATTTGAATGCAGGACAATTAATGAAAGCCTCAACGCTGAAAGGTTTGGCATTGCACACGGCGGATGATGCTGGAAATATAGGACCTGATTACGTGTATGGGTGGGGGCTTTTGAACATGGAAAAAGCCGCAAAGGTGATTCTTAATGCTGACAAATCTTACGCTTTAACGGAAAGAAATTTAGCCAACGGAGGAACATTTTCTCAAAAAGTCATCGCCTCTGGAAAAGGAGCTTTGACGGCAACTATCTCTTGGACAGACCCCGAAGCAACCGTTTTTGGGGTTTCATCCGCAAATTTGAATAACCGTACACCCAAATTAGTCAATGATTTAGACATCAGAATTACGGACGGAACGAACAACTTTTTACCTTTTATTTTGAATCCCGATAAACCCGCCGACCTGGCAACTCGTGGCGACAATATCCGAGATAATGTTGAGCAAATCTTAGTTCCAGATGCCGTGCCTGGCAGAACTTATACGCTCACAGTTAGTCATAAAGGAACATTAAAAAATGCCTCACAAGATTATGCTTTGATTATGAGCGGAATAGGTGGAAAAGAATATTGTGCTTCAACGCCCACTACCGTTCAAGATAATGTAGAATCAATAAAAGTAGCAGGATCGACTTCTGTTTTTAAAGTATCATCTGGACAACAAGTGACATTGGATGTGGTCTTAAAAGGTACAAATTCAAAAACGACGAATATATACATAGACTGGAATTTAGATGGATTATTTGATGAAACCACTGAGAGAGTTGGTACTTTTGAAGCCTTGACAGCAACAACGTTTTCAGCAATTTTCAAAGCCCCAACGGGTTTATTGGCAGGAAATGGAACGTTGATGAGAGTAGTTTCTGCTGAAAATATAACATCATTAAATCTTAAGGGTTGCGGTATTTATGATAAAGGAATAACGAAGGATTACGCCATCCAATTTGTTCGTCCAGAAGTGGATTTGAGCGTTTCGGATTTGATTAGCCCTGATGTTACCACTTTCTGTTCAACTTCGGCAAGGAGCGTTACGGTTTCATTGAAAAATATTGGGAATGCTGTTCAACAAAATATTCCCGTTACGGTTAAAGTCTCGGATAAAACAGGAGTAATTGCCACATTAACAGGCACTTATGCTGGTTCCTTAGCTCCTTTTGCCGAAGATAAATTATTGCTCAATGGCACTTTCAATGCTGTTTCTGGCACAATTTATACTTTTGAAGTAAACGTTAATTTTGCCAATGACCAAGATTTGACGAACAATATTAAAACTTTCACCCGACAGGTTACGACCACTCCATCGCCTACGTCTGCGGTTGTAGCCACGTGCGAGGGAGCAACTAATTTGAACGTAAAAGCCAGTGAAATAAACCCAGTTTTGTGGTATGACGCTCCCACAGGAGGTAATTTAGTATTTACTGGAAATACTGGAACTTTCATAAAACCTGCCAATATTACAAAATTATATGCGGGTATAAATGACTTTTCAGGATCAGTTGGTATCAAACAAAAAAGCGATTTGGGAGGAGGATCTTATTACGCAAATTTCGGTCCTGAACCTATCATCGTTACGCAGAGTCCACTTGTGATTGAGAGTGCAAGAGTGTATATCGGTACGCCTGGAACAATCACTTTTTCTATTAGTCGAGTATCGGATTTAACACCAATTTCTTCAATAACATTGAAAGTCGATGCCACTCGTACAACCGCAAATCAAACCGTGAATGCAAATAACCAATTAATTGACGACCCAACTGATCAAGGCGTAGTTTTACCGATAAATTTGGCGATTCCAGTCGCTGGGACGTATAAATTAACCCAAGTTTGCGAAGACGGAGCGAGTATTTATCGGAGCAATCTAAATGCAGGTTCAACCACAACGGGTTCAGAAATTAAAGGGCATCCTTTCACTATTCCGAATGTGATAAGTATTACGGGAGCATTGTTTAGTGGTAATATTATCAAAACAGGCTATTATTACACCTATGATACGAAAGTTAAATCTTTGGGTTGTCCAAGTGCCAGAGTTGAACTGCCAATCACTACGCAAGCAGCTCCGAAAGCCAGTATTTCACCTTCCGATAAGGTTAGCATTTGTCAAGATTTAACGAAAGATTTAACCGCAATTGCAGGAACAAATTATAGTTATCAATGGCTAAAAGATGGTACGCCTTTAACGGGAGCAACTGCTGCAATTTACAAAGCAGGATTAGCAGGAAATTATTCGGTAGTGGTTACAGAAAATGGACTTTGCAGTGCTACTTCTCCCGTTGTAACGGCAACCATTTTAGCCCCAAATGTCCCAAAAATCGTTTCAAATAATGGGCAATTAACGATTGCTACGGGAACAAATCCAACGTGGTATATTGACGGATTGGTGATTGCAGGAGCAAATCAGAATACGATAAATCCAACAAAATCAGGACTTTATACAGTTAAAGCAACGGATACTAACGGTTGTGAAGCCTTTTCAACGGGTTATACTTTAACGATAACGGCAATTGAAGAAGAGATTGTTTCAGAAACAACTGCTAAGATTTTCCCAAATCCAGCAACCGATAAAATCAGAGTGGAATATCGTTCCCCAAATCCAACAAAATCGGTTCAAGCCGAGGTATTGAATATGTTTGGAATGATTATGACGAGCAAGAGTTTAGTAAAATCCAACGGTATTTACACGACAGATATTGACGTATCAAAACAAAATCAAGGGAAGTTTTTTGTAAGAATTATTACGGACGACGGCATGAAGGTTATGCCTTTGATTATTGGGAATTAGGGATTTGGTTTAATTGGAAATACTGATGAAAAACATCATAATTCATGGCATGACTCTGAGTCATGCCATGAATATTTATCACAAAAGGTCAATTAACCAATAACCAGTAACTAATCACTCCACCTCAATCACAACACCACTCGTTTTCGGGTGAGCCACGCAGGTCAATATGTAGCCTTGTTGAATTTCTTTATCGGTTAATCCGTCTTCCTCATCCATACTCACTTTTCCAGAAACGCATTTACCCATGCAAGCCGTACACATTCCTGCCTGACACGAATATGGAAGGTCAATATCATCACGCAATGCCGCTTCTAAAATCGTCTCGTGTGGTTTCACAAGTATCTGATAATCAGCACCTTCGTATTTAATCGTAACGGTTTGTTCCCTCACAGAACTCTCCTCATCCTCTTGTTCAATCGTCTGAATTCCAGAACCAAAATGTTCTTGGTGGATGTTTTCGGCAGGAACATTGAAAATATTCAAAGCCTTCGTAACTGACTCCATCATGCCTTCTGGACCACATAAATAATACTCAGCACTGGCAATATCAATCGCAAAATCTTGCTTCAAAAACGTAACTGCCGATGCTTGATTAATTCTGGTTTTATAGCCCGTCCACGTATAAGAAGGCTTACTCAACACGTGCATTACTCGCAAACGACCCTCATATTGTTGTTCCAATTCCATCAATTGTCTTTTGAAAATAATGCTATCTTCATCCCTCGAACCATAGACCAAGTAAACCTTCGTTTTTTGTTCAACGGGAAGCACAGATTTCAAAATTGACATCAAAGGCGTAATGCCCGAACCGCCACCAAAAAGGACAATGGTTCGTTCTTTGTTTGGATTAGGTTCAATCACAAAATGCCCCATCGGTTCCATGATTTCAATGGCATCTCCAACTTTAAGATTATCGCATAAATAATTGGAAACCAAACCATTAGCGACCCTTTTGATACTTACGGCAATCGAAGCATCCTTATTTGGCGAAGAAGACATCGAATAACTACGACGCACTTTCTGCCCATCAATCATTGGCATTAACGTCAAAAATTGCCCCGCTTTGTAAGGGATAGTATTATGGACTGGATGCCAAAACGAGAACGTTTTAGTATCAGGAGTTTCTTCAATAATTTCTTTTACTGTAAGATGAAAATATTTTACTGACATTCAGATACTGATTTTATGATTTATCTATTTTAATAACAACGGATTAATTAACAAAGAGGTTTTATGTTCTTTGTTAATGCGTACAAAGTTAATCAAGAAAATTTGTTTTGAGGATTTGTGGAGGGGGAAAAGACCATACCATAAAATAAAATTCCACCGCATCAATAGCATTATCCGAAGATTTTTTTTAATTTCATATCCAACATAACCGCAATATTGTGTAGCTTTTTATTTTAAAGATTTCTACGTTGAATTCATTCACGAAACTCGCAATTTTTTCTTCGGCAATCCTCTTTTTTGCCTGTAATGCTACGAAAGTTAGCATGAAATCAGTGTCTCGAAAATTGAAAGAATCGCCCGTTTTTTCTCACAATCATACTGGATTTTCGTTGTATGACATTGCTGAGAATAAAACGCTCCTTGAACACAACGCTGAACGGTATTTTATTCCCGCTTCCAACACCAAATTATTTACGTATTATGCCAGCCTAAAAACGCTTGGCGATTCAATACCCGCTTTTCATTATCAAATTTCGGGTGATTCATTAATCCTTTGGGGAACGGGCGATCCATCATTTCTCAATCCAGATTTACCAAAAAGTAAAGCCTTTGAATTTCTCAAAAATAGTCCTCAAAAAATCTATTTTTCAAACGATAATTTCACGGGTTCATATTTTGGAAATGGTTGGTCGTGGGATGATTACAACGATTATTATGCTGCCGAAATTTCACCGTTTCCAATTCACGGAAATATAGTCCGATTTACTGGAAATAAAGAAAATACGTTAAAAATCACCCCAAATTTCTTTACTGAAAAAACCTATAATTGGTCAAAATCCAATGCTTTTTACGTTCAACGAGATATGGGGGCAAATCTTTTTAGCTATCCCGCAGGCAAAACCATCAAACCCAATTATCTTCAAGATGTCCCTTTCAAAACGGGTGTTGAAGTTACAACCGCACTGCTGACTGATACCTTAAAAAAAGAGGTCGCTTTTATCAATAAACCCTTAGATAAATCGGCAAAAATATTTTACAGTTTGCCTTCGGATACGTTATATAAACGGATGCTCCACGTGAGTGACAACATGATTGCGGAACAGCTTATGTTGTTGAATGCTAATGCTTTAAGTGGAATATTAAACACTGAAATCGGCATTGACTCCGTCATAAAAAAACATCTTTCTGACTTGCCCGATGCCCCAAAGTGGGTGGATGGTTCAGGGCTTTCAAGACAGAATCTTTTTACGCCACGTTCACTCATAGCGTTACTCCAAAAAATTCACCAAATTGTTCCCGAAGAAAAACTTTTCAAAATCCTTCCTGCCGCTGGGCAATCAGGAACTTTGAAGAATCTGTTGAAGACCGATAAGCCATTTATATTCGCTAAATCGGGGTCTTTGAACAATAATTACTGTTTAAGTGGATTTTTAATCACCAAGAAAGGAAAGACCTTGATTTTTAGTATGATGAATAATAATTTTGTGAACTCAACCTCCGAAATTCGTAAGGAAGTGATTAAGATTTTACAGGAAATTCATGATAAAAATTAAAGAGGAGTATAACAGGTTTCTAACCTGTTTGTAATCGTAACAGGTTAGAAACCTGTTATACTTAAATCACTGATTAACCCATGAAATAATTACATGAAATCCTTAATCCTTACATTCGGAATGTGCTTGGCATCATTGTCGATGTTTGCCCAAGAACAACTCTATTTCAATCCGTTATATATACCTCATGCGGATACAACTTTGGTCTATACGCCCAGAGATTATTCGATGACATCGGGTAGAAAATATCCTGTAATATTCCTTCTGCACGGCTGTGGGGCAACATATCGCCAGTGGAATACAATTGTGAGTGTACAGAAATATGCGGATGCCTACGGGTTTATCATCGTTTGTCCTGATGGTTTAAAAGATTCTTGGTACATCAATAGTCCACGCAAACAAATGAGTAAATATGAGGATTTTTTCTTTAAAGATTTAGTCCCAACCATCAAACAAAAATACAGAGTTGAGGATGACCAAGTTTTTATCACAGGAATATGTGCGGGCGGACACGGAGCGTTATATTTATTCTCGAAAAGACCAGACCTTTTCAAAGCCGCAGGAAGTTCAGGAGGAGTTCTGGATTTAAGCGTAGAATCAGCTACTGCCAGTTTACAGAACATTTTGGGGTCGGGCGAAGCAGATGTTTTGCGGAAATATTCAGTCATTCATAACGTAGGAAAATTGGCAGCATCACAAAAAGAAATCATTTTCGATTGTGGCACAGAAGACCCTAATTATGAAGCAAATAACGATTTCAGAAGACGTTGCGATGAATTAAAAGTGAAAGCAACCTACATTTCACAACCAGGAAAAAGCGATAAAGTCTATTGGCAAAGAGCTATAAAAGTACAATTTGATTTTTTTAAGCGAATTGTGCGGGATATTTAAAAACCTTGAATTATAATCCTTATTTTAAACAACAAAACCGATTGCTGAAAAGTGGTCGGTTTTTTATTTTGGAGATTATCTAAAAAATAAAACTGTATCGCACAAACCAATCTTTTCAGAAAGTTGACGTATGCGATACGCTCTTGCAAATTTTTCTTGTAGTATTACAGTTACCCTTAGTTAATCAAAATTGCCTATTGATGTTCTTCTCTTAATAAATCGTTCACTGTCTTCGCAGGATTGAACGTTATCAATGGCACTTCGACAAAAATAGTATTCCAATTTGCCATCGAACCATTCCATAATCCAGGTAGTTCTTGAGCTTTTAAATCCTGACCGTCTTTTGATTTTTGAGTAACAAAGCCAGTTTTTGGGTCACGATATTCCATTAAATCGAATTTTTTATTTCGATAATTTTTCATCGAACAAACCAAATCGACGGGGTTAAAGTGGGTCGATTCATTAAAAATAGCCTTTTGTGCTTCATCGTCCATATCTACTTGGGCAGATTCCACAATTTGCAACGATGTTGAACCATCCGAATTTTTACACCAAAACGGTCCTCCACCTGGTTCACCTGTGTTAAGCACAACGCCACAAACCCGCAAAGGGCGATTGAGTTTTTTCTGATAATACATCACTTTTTCATTGTGGTTCATTCCCATAAATCCAATGGGCGGTAATACGCAAAGTTCTTTCTCGAAAAATTGTGAAAGTTCCATTAAAAGTGGTTCAGAAGCCCATTCTTTTAATTGATATTGATAGTCAAAAATACGGTCTTGAATTTTCAATAAAACCCCCGCTAAGGCTTTTTTGTAGGCAATTGTTGGTTGTTTTATACGGTCTGGAACGACGTTATCAATGTTTTTGATGAAGATAATATCAGCAGTAATATCGTTTAAATTGGCTAACAACGCTCCATGACCAGCGGGACGGAAAAGCAGTGAACCATCCTTCTCACGGAAGGGCATATTATCCATATTCACCGCAATTGTATCCGTTGAACGACGTTGCTCTGAAAAAGAAATATCAAATTTTACGTTAAATTTCTCTTCGTAAACGGGTACAATTTTGTTCAATAGTTTTAAGAAACGACTTAAATGTTCAGGTGAAACGGTGAAATGTAGTTTTACATTTCCGTCATTATTGGCATAATTTGCTCCTTCAACCAAATGCTCTTCTAAAGCAGTACGAGATTCATTTTCATATGTATGAAACTTCAAAAGTCCTTTCGGCAATGAGCCATAATCTAAACCTTTGCGAGTTAAATAATACTCAATAACTGTTTGATTATCAGCGTTTTCAGGTAATATCTTTTTTAAATCCTCAGCAAAAGCAAAGTCATCTAATCTCTCAAAAAATTGATCAGTTGATTTGTCGGATTTGCCTTCCTCTAAAAAAGAAAATAGGGATTTAAACATTCGGGTAGCCGCTCCAGAGGCAGGGACAAATTTGAGGGGAACAAGTTTTGAAACCTTCTTTTCGTAGAGTGTAGTGTAGCTTACTAATTGCTCATCCGTCAATTTCATAACACCATCATTGAGCGTGGCGGCTTTTTGTAATTGCATAAAAGGAAAGCCCTCTTTGAAATCGTTAATTTGCTGATAAACAGTTTCTAAATCAATCCCTAATTCGTTGATTTGGCTGAAATCTTTTTCTAAAAACATAGTCTTAAGTTTGAGTAATATTGTATTTTGTTGTTGAATAAACAAAAATAGCACGACTCTGTGAATCGTGCTACAATTTACTGATTATTTATTACTGAGTTCACAAATTACTTTATTCTGAAACTTGCTTTCATTTCGTAGCGTACTTTAATTTTTTGAACATCAACAGTGCTTTCTGGCATATCTCCTCCTGACGCATCCATTTTTGCCGAACGCATCATCATGTTTGAATACACGGGTTGTGGCGAATAACTTTGGTCAATTTCAATGATTTCTAACGCCTCTGCCATTTGTTCTCCAATGCCTTCCAAAAGATATTTTGCTTTCTCTTTTGCAGCCTGTAAAGCCTTGATTTTTATGTCTTTACGCAATTGTTCAATCTTTGAAAATTCGTACCTATCAATGTTTGTATAGGCAATTCCTTTTTCATCAACCTTTGAAACGATGCCGTCAATTTTGTAAAGATTCGCTACTTTCAAAATGTAACTTTTCCCTTCCAAAAAAGTAGTGGGTTTCTTTTTACCCCACCATTCACGGTTTCCATTAATTGTCCCAATCGTAAAATTTTCTTTCGCAATTCCCGCTTCTTCCACGGCTTTTTGAAGTTGCTTTTCCAAGACCATAATTTCAACTTTGTTCTTGTTGTCTTTGTCCTTGAAATACTCCCGAAGCGAGACCGTTACAAATATTTCATCGGGCAAAACTTCTTGTTCTGCACTACCTGTTACTTCAATTTTTTTAATAAATGGTTTTTCCATAATTACTTGTTGAGCGTTAGTCACGAAAGCACTCGTGAAAAGTAAAGTGCTGATTAATAAGGTTTTAGCTAATCTGTTCATTGGTTTTTTGTTTGGTTTAGTCTTAAAACGTGCGTGTTTTTTTGATAGTATTTATTAACAAAAGATTAACGTTTTGCGGGGAGGACTGTTGTCTGTCGTTTATAGGTGTCAATACACAAATGAATAATTGCTGTAATTAGGCATTTAATATCTAAATGCCAAAATTCAATTTTTAGAAACTACTATTAACTCAGCATTAAAGCAGGTTAGGATTTTTTCTACTTCCTCTAACGTTAGGCTGAGTTTCCCGTTTTCAAAACGTGATATTCTGGATTGCTCTATGCCTGTACACAAGGAAATATATTTTTGTGGGTAACCTTTACTTAAACGCAATTCTTTGAACTTTCCGTTAGTAAGCATGAGAACAATTTTTAACGGTGGATAATATTAAAGAATTAATGGTTGTTGCGAAGTGCGAAGTGCGAAGTGCGAAGTGCGAAATGCGAAAATATTCAGTTTGATTTACAATTCCAAATAAAAACCGTCATTTATTTTATGCAAATACACATAAAATAAATTCGCTCAAATTACAATTTTGTATTGAAGAAAAAGATACTTTTGAAATGATAAAGCCCTGCCACAGTTTAGCGACCATCGGGCAGGGCTTATAAGTCTCAATCTTTTAACAATAAAACTCAAAGTAAAGGTATGAAAAAATTATTTTATTTTGCAACAATTGTGTTGCTTTCGCTGTCTTGCAGAACGAATGACAAGCAAACAGAACCATCTTCAATAGAAAATAAAGAATCTTCATTTTCTATTGAAGACGCCAAAAGAGTGTCTCTAAAAACAATTTCAGTGGAAGGAAAACCATTAAAAAATGCTAAAATAGAAGCTAATGATAAGGAAATATCCCAAACTAAGACCATTGATGATAGCCAGGGAGAACATCTCTTTCACATTATAAAATTTAAAGATAAAAAAGGTTTTAGAATAGTATCTGCCGATAAACAATTTGTTCCTCTTCTTGGATTCAGTGAAGGTGGAGAATTTGATGAAACATTACCTGGTACAACACACTGGATTCAGTTTTTGGTCGGATATTTACAAAAGGAAAAAGCAAATAATAAAAAAGACAAGGATTATCTTAAAAAAAATGAAAAATTATGGACAAGTTTTGAAAGTACTGGATATCCATTCGCACAAAATAACACAACTGGCACCGTCTCAAAAATAGTACCAACAGGAGACCCTTGTGATTCTGATATATGGGATGTTAATAGATTGGTGAGGACTTCTTGGTGGCAAGGTTCTGTATATAACTCTTATTCTCCTTTGTCTCCATGCGGAAGTAATGGTGGATATTGTAATAGAATGCCTGTCGGTTGTGGTCCAATAGCAATGGGGCAAATTATTAGAGCAAATGCAGTAAATGGTAGAGGCGGACCAGGTGGATATAATTATGCTTCAATGCCTGAATATGTCGTAACGGGTTGCGGTCCATATTCAGGTGGTGAACTTCAAGCAGCTATGTTGTTAAATAATGTAAGTAATGCGGTTGGTTCTTTTGGTGTAGTTGTTTCGATTCCTTTTTCTTGCAGTACGAGTACCGCTACCCTACCATGGGGAATTTCATCAGGATTTAGTCAAATGGGTTACAGTAATGGTGGTAATTATGGAGATTTCTTTCCTTCATATCAATCTGTCCTTAGTGATATAAAGGCGGGTTATCCAGTAATAATGTCTGGTAAAAAAGGGTGGTTTGGTAATTTAAATAGTTGGCATATTTGGGTAATTGATGGTGCTCAACATCATCAATATACTGGTTCTGACGGAAATTGTCTTACTTACGATTGGTTTAGATGTAATTGGGGATGGGGTGGAGCCAATAATGATGATTGGTACTGGTATGGAAATGGGAATTATAATGGATATGACACAGAGTTAAAATCAATAACAAATATAAGACCATAATACCATGAAAAATCTATTTATTTATTTGTTTACAATTCTATTGGTTTCAGCTTGTTGCGATTCATCAACTCCGCAAGCTCCTTACGGATTTAGGATGGTTAAAAATGGGAAAAGCTTAGTGGCAAAAGATAAAGAAAAGGCTCAAATTTTACTCTTTGATGATAAAAGTAAAGTTTCATTTCAATCTCAATCTATCAGCCCAAAAGATACTCTTTTAAACTATGCTTTTAATCCAAATGCCACTAAATATTTAATTGTAAACATTTTGTTAAATAGAACAGATACCCTAACATTTCCAAAAGGTTTTAGTGGTTGTTATCTTGTGCAGGATGGAGCAACTTTAAATGGAAAGGAAGGGAAATCTGGTGATGCGGGCGTAATTACTTTTGAAGTTAAGTAATATTCAATCCTTAAAATAGCTCTAAATCCATAAGTTTTAGGGCTATTTTTATGTCTTTACGCCTGTTTATAAACTTTAAACTTCTATATTATCTTTTCAACTAACACATACAAATCCGTCAAATTCCTCCCCAATCCATCATAATCCAAACCATATCCCAACACAAATTTATTCTCAATTTCAAAGCCAACGTATTGAATATCAATGGGTTGTTTCAAGGCTTCGGGTTTTTGAAAAAGCGTTACGATAGATAATGATGCTGGATTTTTTGCTAAAAGTTGTTGTTTAATTTCAATCATCGTTAAACCCGTATCCACGATGTCTTCTACCACAATTATATCTCGATTTTCTATGTTTTCCAACAAACCTAAAATCTGATGAACTTTGCCCGATGATTCAGTGGCTTGATAGGATGAAACTCTCAAAAATGTAATTTCACAAGACACATTTACGGACTTCATCAACTCGGCAGCAAACATGAATGAACCGTTGAGAATTGCTAAGAAAAGTGGACGTTTACCTTCATAATCTTGATTAATTTCGGAGGCTAATTCAATAATTCTTTGCTCAATAATCGTCTTTTCAATAAAAACTTTAAAGTGCTTGTCGTGTATTTGGATAGTTGATTTCATAAATGCTGATTCTGTTTCGACAAAAATAGGTGAAAAGGTTGGGTTAATTTACTGTAGCTCGAAATAGTATTTCGAGAGCGGAGTCCGATTGTTCGTCCGCTCTCGAAATGCCATTTCGAGCTACAGTAGAAATAAATAAAATACTTTTTGCAGTAGGATTTCGTTAATTTTACATCAAAATAAGATACACAAAAAATGAAAAAAACGTTGAGTTTTAATACAATTATGAAGATATTTTCAGTGATTTTGCTGTTTATAATTAATATACAGACAGTTTCAGCACAGTGGTGGAAAGATACTGAAAAAGCAGAAAAAGAACGCTCGAAAGGGATGCTTTTGCTGACGAATGAAGTGCAGATTGAAGCAACAACTGCCATCAATCATATGTATAATTATAAGTTCTATGAAGCTGAAAAAGAGTTTACTTACTTAAAAGTTAAATATCCAGAACATCCGCTTCCCGATTTTTTGATGGGATTAATGGAATGGTGGAAAATAGTCCCAAACACAGAAAACGCACTTTACGACGAAAAATGTTTGGCTTATATGGATAAAAGTATCGAGAAAGCGGAGAAAATTTGGGACGATTCCGAAAATCCTGAAGCCGCCTTTTTCATGGCTGCGGCGTATGCTTTCAAAGGTCGCTTGCATTCAGAAAGAAAACATTGGTCGAAGGCAACTTTTGCGGCTAAGAATGCTTTGAAATATTTAGATAAATCTCGGTCTTTTTCAGAATTCAATCCAGAATTGATGTTTGGGGATGGCTTATACAATTATTATTTTTATTACGTAAAAGAGAATTATCCTTTGCTTCGTCCTGTGCTTTGGCTGTTTCCAAAAGGTGACAAACCCAAAGGAATTACGCAGTTGGAGAAAGTAAGTTATAACGCTTTCTACACTCGCACAGAAGCACGTTATTTCCTTTTACAGATTTATGGGCTTGAAAATATGAACGACAAAGCTCTGAATTTGGCAAAATATACGCACGAATCTTATCCAGATAATCCATTTTTTGAACGTTTTCATGCTCGGTGTGCTTTTGTTTCGGGACAAGTTAGTGAGGCTAAGTCGTTGTCTAAAAGCATTTTAAAGAAAATCGATGAACATTATGCGGGTTATGAAGGCGTAAGCGGACGTTATGCGTCCTATATCTTGGCGTATTATGCTTATAATTACGATAAGGACATTAAAACGGCAAAAGAATATTACTTGAAAACGATTGAATTTGCCAAAAATACGAACATAACAAGTTCTGGATATTATTGGTCTTCGATGTTGGCTTTGGGAAAAATTGCTTCGCAGGAACAAGATTATGACACAGCCATTGAATATTATAAGCAAGTGATTGATGATACCGACCGCAAAGCTACCCAACGGGATGAGGCTAAGAAATTATTAACGGAAGCGAAGAAATTGAGAAGGAAAAAGAAATAAATAATGGAAATTGTAGAAATATGGTATTGCCTTATATTTACCAAGAATAAAAGCAACGATGGAAATAAAGCATAGACATCATTTCCTAAATTTATCCATATAAAATTTCCGTGTACGGGCAATAATAAAGCCACCAATCACGCCAGGGGCAATCCAAACTACTAATCCAGGGATGTAGGGCGGATTATTTACGACTAAAAATGCTGTTACTGTGGCAATATATGACCCTCCCATCCGTGAAATATGATTCTGAAACCAATATCGAGTTTGCAAAGGAACATTATTATCTATCTGCTTTTTGCCCACAAAAATCCGCAAATCTTCAAAGGCTAATAAGAACATAAATATTCCAAAAATTGTAAAAAGTACGGTGTAAAAAACAATATCGTTTCGATAAGCTAAATAACTAAAATATAGCATTCCAAATGAGCCTAATACCATTAAACCTGCCCCAAACCAGTCAATAAATTTAGGGTTTGGGTTATCTTTTCTTCGGATAAGACGTACACCCGTAAAGGTATTATAAAAACTAAAAATAGCAATTCCCGAAAGGAAAATCAAGTTCAGTTTCATCTGGAAGCGAATTAATGCGGTTAGTGCTACGATAAACATTGCCCAATAATAAACCGTCCCCCAAATAATGTGGACTTTACCTCCTTTCTTAGAAAACATCGGAATTAGACCCGTTGTCAAGGCAGTAAAACCTGCAAAAATATGAAGATAGAGAGCGAATGTTAGAAAATTTTGCATGGTTAAATTTGAATTTAAGAAAGATAAAAAACAATAATTTTGATCAATTTATATTTATTTGATTCTTTAAATATATTTTTATCAACTTAAAATTAAAATAAAACAGCAATTATTAAGCTACATTTCCGATGAACATTAGATAATCAGAAGTGAATGGTTCATTTTGAGTAGTGAAATCTAAATTCCAAATTATGTGATTTCGGAATTATCTAATGTTCATTGCACAACCGCTATCAAGGTTTATCAATCATTCTTAACAGCGGCTAAAAACCTATCAGCAGTATTTTTATGGTTGCGACAAATAGTAAATAGATTCAATAATTAAAAACTTAATACCCCTTTCCTTCAGCAAATACAGGAGCGTCTGCATTCGTTCCACCAAAACGTTTTTTGGCATCTTCCAAAATAATAGCGGTGGCGGATGCCCCTAAGCGAGTTACACCCAATTCTTTCACTTTCAACAAGCCGTCCAACGTCCGAACACCACCTGCGGCTTTCACTTGTACCTCGGGAGCGGAATATTTTCGCATCAAAATCAAGTCTTTTTCTGTGGCACCTTCGTAGCTATACTTACCGTCTGAACCCTTCACGAAGCCATAACCCGTGGAGGTTTTCACGAACGCAACGCCAATGACACTACAAATTTTACAGAGTTTTATTTTGTATTTATCTTTTGGTAAGAAGTCGTTTTCAAAAATTACTTTCAAGATTGCTCCGTGTTTCAAACACATCTTATTAACGGCAAAAATCTCACTTTTCACATACCGCCAATCTTCCGATAATACCTTGCCAATATTCACAACCATATCAATTTCAACGGCTCCGTCTTTGCAGGCTTGTTCAGTTTCTTTTACTTTGATATTGATGGCAGAATTCCCGTGTGGAAAACCAATCACTGTTCCCACCAAAACGGCAGAATTTTTCAATAATTCTTTCGCTTGTTTAATGAAATATGGCTTCACGCATACGGAAGCAACGTCATAATATTTCGCCAATTCGCAACCTTCTTCCAACTCTTTATCCGTCATGGTGGGATGCAGCAAAGAGTGATCAATCATCTTTGCGAGTTCTTTTACTTTATCCATTTTTTGAGTTTTTATTTTACAGTTTTATCCTTCACTAAACAAAGCATATTTATCCGTATGGCAGTATAATGCACTGTAAATAAACACGTTATCTTTATTTGTAATATATTTCCTTTCGATATAAATGATTGGTTTACCTTTCTTTATTTGTAAAGTCTTGGCAATATCTGCGGGGGTTTCAATGGCTCTAATTGATTGTTCTAAGCTAATCATTTCTAAATCATACCACGATTTTAACGACCTAAAAAGTGAGCCTTCGATAAGTTGTTCAGTCAATAATTTTGAAAAATTAGCGGGTATAAAAGTATGTTCCAACATCAAAAGTTCAGACTCTTTTAATCGCAATCTTTTCAACATAATACAACCTAATTTTTGTTCTTTTTCGGTTAATTCAAAGAAGAAAGAATTTGCCCAATTTCCTTGTTTGGGTTCTTGAATTAAAATAGTTTTTGCTCCTTCCACAACCTCCGAAAACCCCTTGAAAGTAAGAAGTCCAAGTCTTCTAATTTGGGTTTTTACAATGCTACCTTTGCCATGTTTACGGATAATATATCCTTCATTCACCAACTCACTCAAGGCTTGGCGGATGGTCATGCGAGTAGTTTGAAATTGCGAACAAAGTTCATTTTCGGATGGCAAAAGTTGCCCTTCCTGAAATTTCCCTGCTTGAATTTGCGTTTTTAAGGCTTCATAAATGGTTTGGTATTGATGCTTTTTCATTTGTACGACAATATTAATAATTTTAACTTGTATAGACAAGTTGATTGTGTAAAACATTAATGTGAAAAATTAACGTTGGGGGGTTGTAAATCCTTTACTGTTTGATGAAAAACTTTTAAAAATTATATTTTTCAGGCAATATAGAAGATATCTTTGTACGTATTCTATTTTATAACATCATTAATTAAAAAAAATAAACCATGAAAAAAGTACTGTTTTTATTGACAATTGTGTCAGGGTTTTTATTAACAAGTTGTAAATCGCAAGATGCCGTTGATCCTTCGGAAGAAATTCTTCTATCGATGCAAGCATCATCAGCAAGAAGTGCCGCCGATGGTGATCCAGTAACAAAAGAAAAATGTAAAGGTAAATTGACGGCGATTGACCCAGCAACATTACCAGCTGCAATCACGACGTACATTAATGCTAATTACGCAGGAGCAACTGTAAAATTTGCGGGTAAAGACGATAAAGGACAAACTGTTGTAGGTTTGACTTTGAACAATGTTGAAACAGGGCTTTTGTTTGATGTTAATAATGCTTTTGTGAAGGCTTTAGACAATTACGGTAAGAAAGCTAAATTAGCAGAAGTTGATATTGCTACGCTTCCTGCCAGCGTAAGTGCTTATGTAACAGCAAATTATGCAGGTTATACCATCAAAAAAGCAGGGAAAGATGCAGACGGAAATATCTTGGTAGGTATCAAAAACGATGCGGGTCACAAAGTATTAAAGTTTGACTCAGCTGGTAAATTTATAGAAGAATTGCAAGTTCCTCCGCACGATAAAGGTCCAAGAAAAAAGAATTAGAATTATAATTATGAGGTCGTAGGTATGAGGTTTTAGGTAGAAAATACCTAAAAC
>JANXML010000363.1 GCA_025354645.1 Arcicella sp.
AGATTTTGGAATTTTAAGAACAATTGAGCTAACACAATAATGTCTTCACGGCAATACTGAGCTATTTTAGGCAGAGCATTTTCAATATAATAGGTATGATTGACTTGGTCGCCACTGAGTTCGACTTTGCTGCTTGGAATATTGAAAAGGGCTGCTAATAATTCCAATGAAGTGTAGTGCTTTTTGTCCCCAAATTTCCACATATCGAGCGTGTCAAAATGTGGAATTTCCCAAGGTTTGCGTCCTGAGATTTGAAGAGCTTTGGGAATATCAATGTTGTTGACCAACATTCTCCTACAAATATAAGGATAATCGAATTCCTTTCCGTTGTGGGCACATAAAGATAATGTTGTAGGCTTATATTTTTTTTCAATTAATGCCTTAAATTCCCTCAAAATATCCTCTTCATTATCGTTGCTGATTGACTTTACTTTCAAACAAATTTCATCTTCATCGTTCCAATGAAAGAAGCCAACGCCAATCGTTACAATCTTTCCGTATTCGGCATAAATCCCTGCACGGTCAAAATAGAATTCTTCATCATTTAACTTATTGGGATTACTTAAAAAACTTGCCTTATGAAGCCACAGAGCCTTCATTCGGTCGGAAAGGCGATTAAAATCTCCTTCCGCAGAAACCGTTTCAATGTCTATAAATAATAGGTTTTTAGCGAGTTTTTTAAAGTCCATTTTTTTATTTTTATATATGAGGTATGAAGTAGTAAATTCAGAATTATGACTAATGTGTTATACCTTATAATTCATACCTAAACCTCATTCATGCAAAACTCCTTTCAGGTTTAAGTTTTCGATGAGAATTAAATTCTCTTCTCTAATACTATCGGGAACGAAGATAAATTTTTTGTCAAATATCTGATTACCAATGTAATAACTTACCCAATATTCATTATTCAAATGAAAAACCTCGGGCGTAATCATTTCAATTTTAATGATTTCACCAGCGGCACAATGTTTATGAAAATGGCGTAATTCAGACGTTTTTACTTGCTTACCATCTTTACTAAATCCATAGCCCCGAGAAGTTACAAGCACAGTATCAATATCAGTCTTTGAACGGTTGATTAAATAAACGTTCCACTCGGGTTCGTTTTCTTCATTAATATTTCTGGCAATCGTGATTTTTATGCCTTCAACTACGGGAAATTCTATATCTTTTTTCATAATTAATAGCCATTATTCCATCTCAAAAATATCTTTCAGATGCCTTAACATTTTGTCCGAAACATCTTGAAAATCAAGGGTTTGTCCTAATTCTTTTTCCATGGATGTAACCGCTTTATCGTCAATTCCGCAGGGAATAATATAATTAAAATAACTCAAATCTGTATTGATATTCAAAGCAAATCCGTGCATCGTTACCCAGCGACTTGCTTTAACGCCCATGGCACAAATTTTTCGTGGATTATTAAGTTCTACGTGGTCAATCCAAACGCCCGTGAGTCCTTGAATACGTCCTGCATCAATGCCAAAGTCGGCACAAGTTCTGATTACGGCTTCTTCCAAAAATCGCATATACTTGTGAATATCCGTAAAGAAGTTTTCTAAATCCAAAATTGGGTAACCCACTAATTGTCCTTTGCCGTGATAAGTAATATCCCCTCCCCGATTAATTTTATAATATTTGGCATCATACTTTTCCAAACCTTTTTCATCCAATAAAAGATGTTCGGGTTTGCCACTTTTACCTAAGGTATATACATGGGGATGTTCACAGAAAAGGATATAATTAGGCGTATATATTTGATTATCAGGCAATAATTCTCTATTTCCAAGTTTAATAACCACAATTTCCGCATGAAGTTTTTCTTGATAATCCCAAGCGGTTTGGTAATCTATCAATCCTAAATTTTGAAATATTGTGGTTTTATTTTGATGCACAATTTTATAAATTCTTTTTCTTTAAATATTCTATAAATTTAATATATTTAGTTAAATAAGAGTTCCATTTTTGAATATTTTTCACCTAAAACTCCCCCTAAAATCTACCTCTTTTTTATGAAATGGGTCAATGATTTTATCAATTAAATCTGCCAAAATTGCACGGGTTATGGGTTGATTTCTATTAGGATAATTTTTCATGATTGACTGCAAATAATCAGCGGGAACGGGTTGTATTTTAGTAAGAATCTCGAAGGCATCATCCGCTACTAATTTCTCTGACATTACTTGCTCATTCGCTTGCATTTTAAGGGTTGGGTAAACGACTTTTAGGGCATTTATTACCTCCCAATTTGTCATCACAGAATCGGGATAAAACCACGTCTGATTAGACCATTTATAGTTTTTGCCTTCCCCTTTTAGTATTCCCGTTGCCCCAATTCGTTGAATAGCTTCAAAATTCGGGTGCTCTGGTTTTACGTCCAAAAAGGGTAACAAATATGCCTTCGATTTCAAAAGATTATCTTGTACTTTTCTAATAGAAGCCTGTCGGGGCGAAATTTTTTCTTGTACACACAAGGCAGCCAATATACCCGCCGCTTGACCGATGCCCATTACCACGGGTTGCAGACGACTTGCTCCGTTCACAATATTTGAAACCGATATAGATTTCTCCGCAACTATCAGATTATCAACTCCTTCTGGAATTAAACTACCCAACGGAATGCTGAAAGACGGCACTGGAACAAAATATAAATCAGGGGCATTTGTGTTCTTCCCGTGATGCTGATCAATTGGATAATCCCCTACGGCAATTCCTGTTCTGTATAAAGGTTCAACTTGGTCGTAGGGTTTTTCTAAATGGTTCATATTTGGACGAGCAAGTCCGTGGATTCTTCTACTTTCACGATGATAAGGCATCAGTGGCAATTTGTCTTCCGTCTGAAATTCGTCTGATAGACCCAAAGTTTTCCAACCTAATTCTGTTTGCATAAAATAGACAAATCCAAGCGTGTGTTCCTTCGCTTTTTTAATGGTTTCCTGGCGTTGAACATCATTCATTTCAACCATATTTGCGTAGAAATCATTGCCGTTAATGGGCCAATTAATCATGAATTTTCCATTCTGAATTTGCCCATAGGTTATCATTTTATCACAATCCCAAAGACGTGGCATTTTTTTATCAGGACATAATTTTTCACAAGCACAAATAAAGTCTTCTTTCTTATAATTTGCTGGTTTACTGATAGTTACGTCTCTGTTGTATTCTTTTAAAACCGCAACATACGTCAAATCCTGTACGATATTGTTGGCTTTTTCGGGAGCAATTCTTTCGTTATAAGTAGCTTTTGCTTCCATACCAACATCGTATTTAACCCCTACTTTTGCGGCAACATCACCCAACTCCGTTCCATCAATCAAAATTTTGGCATTGATGGTAATATTATCCGAAAAATCAACCGTCCAACCTTCCGATTTTTTCTTGATATTTATGAATTTTACCGAAGAAATCACACTCAAATTCTTCTCTCTCGCACACATTTGTCGCAAGATTTTTTGGGCAACGCCAGGCTCAAACATTACTTTACTGACCCAACCCGAAGCCAATGCTTCTTCGCTTCCATAATGCTTGATTAATTCGTTCCGAAATTCTGCCCAAAGCCCCGATGGCAAACTATGGTTTCCATCAATGGCACTCACGCCCGCTGAGGTCATCATGCCTCCAAGCCAAGCGGTTTCTTCCACGATAATAGTCTTTACGCCCATGCGAGCTGATTGGATTCCTGCCATCGTTCCGCTGGTTCCGCCACCGATGATTAAAACGTCAGCATTGAACCTACTTTTGTCAGAATAGGCATTTTTTAATGATAAAATGAGAAAAAATAAACTTAAAATCGTTTTCATGGCATAAAAATTGTTTAGTCGTTCATGTATTTTGACTTTTTTTAGTCAAATTTGCAAAATCAAGGAAATTGACACGCTTAAAATGTCAGTTATTCTTTAACCACAATTTACTTTTGTTATTTTAATATTTCCTCAATTTGTTGTATTATGCTAAAACACACTTTTATTCTTGCTTTGATTGCTAATTTATTAATCACCACTAAAATTTTCGCACAAGACTTCAAAGGAAAAGCAACTTGTTATCTTTCAGAGGCTTATGGAGATACTACTACTTCGGGTGATATATTGAATGCAAAAACATTAACAGCATCGCACGAATACTTTCCTATCGGAACAATAATTGACATTGTAAATCTAAAAAATAAAAAAGTAATTCAAGTAATTATTAATGATAATGAAATGTCAGATGATGATTTGATGCTCGAATTTACTGATGCAGTTGCCCATGCTTTAGGTATGCGTTCGCAGGAAACAATTGATATTAAATTATCAGTTATTTCCTGGGGCAAAAATCAAGGAAATATTGCCATTAATTCAAAAAAAGAGCCTGATTTCAAAGTTGATTTTCGAAAGTACGATTACGTCAAACCAACAGAGCAAAAGAAGAATTGAGTAAACGGTTAACTTACTAACAATCAAATATTTAAGCCGAATTTTCAATATTTTTACTACTATTAATTACAACAAAAAAGTCCATTGAACGTTTTTTCAATGGACTTTTTTGTGAATAGTACCAAAATCAATTTCTAATATATTAACTTTGATATTCTTTCTGTCTAAGAATTTTCATCAAAAATTAGCGTAGAATATTTGAATTAATTAGCTATTTTCAAAATAAATTTTCCTGCTTTTCACTAAAATATATATCAATGTTATGAAGTTTTTAAGAACAATTTCCGCTCTTGCTTTTGTTTGCTTACTAAGTTTAAATCAATTATTTGCCCAAGAAGAATACACTCAAGAAGCAAGCGTATATGCAATTGGACGATACGGCAAAAAAATGGCAAATGGTGATTATCTCAGTAGCCGTCATCGTACTTGCTCACATGAATTTTTGCCGATGGGTTCATTAATACAAATTACCAATCCAATTAATAGTCGTTCGGAGGTAGTTGAAGTTAATGGAAAAAGCCAGACGACTGCCCTCGAATTGACCCACAGTGTAGCTCATGATTTGGGCTTAACGGGTGCAAACAAGGCAAATATAAAGGTCTTTGTTGTGAGGAGAACAGAGGAAAATATTACGTATTCTCCATCAAATTCTACGACCGAACAACGTCCTACAATAAATAGTAAAAGAATCACTTATGGAAGCCAGACGGCAGTTGAGACTATTCCAGTATTTACGAATCCAGAGGTTGAAAAAGTAGAAAAGAAAAAGAAATATGAATTTTCGATGGATTTTCCACAACATGAAGCTATTAAATTTGATTCGACTTTAAAGAAGGTTTTAATTAATGGGAAACCAATTGTTCCAGAAAAAGATAAGCCTGTTTTTAAGGAGAAGATAATAATGAATTAATTATTTAATGATATTAAAAAAAGCCCTTCAAAATTAGTTTTGAAGGGCTTTTTTGTAAAATATTAATTATTTTTCCATAAATTTTACTCCCGCATAATTCGTTTTAATCGTAATCTTCGTGTTTGATCCTTTACCAATTTTTCCTTTGTAAGTTTTGGTTGGTTGCCAGCCCATTTTGCGGTCATCGTCGTCATTTTCATCTGGATTGACGGTGAAAGTTACTTTTCCAGTTGGATAACGAAAATTGGCGTAAGTCGTAGTTACCTCAAAATCTGCATTCACATCGCCATTCACGGGTAATTTCACAGCGGTATAGTTAGAACGGATGTCAAGACTTTTTAAGGATTTGGTAATCTCAGATAGTTGTACACCGTCTGAATAAGTGATATTGAGCTTTCCTGTTTCATTAATTCTGCCAATTTTTCCACTCGAATATTGAAAAGTTCCATCCAGATTATTGATGTCGTCCAAGGTTACAGAACCATAATTATTTTTCAATTTAAGATTATCCGCTTTGTCGATATTAAGTTTTGAGTAGGCAATCTCTAAATCGCCATCATCCATTTGTTTAATATTTCCCGAACCGTATTGAACAAAAATATCCTTATCAAGTCCTTTCAAGCGGTCTGAGGTAAAACTTCCATAGTTTGACGTAACTTTCAAAGGAGCATCAAATTGTGGGATAATTGTTTTGCCGTATTTGTTAGAAACCGAAAGGGCATTGGTGCGAGGCATGTAAACATTATAATTAACCTCAATACCTCTCTTGGTTTTAAGAGAATTGCTGTCGTCTTTCCTTCCATTCCAACTCCAATTATTACCCCAATTCAAATTATTATTATCGTAGGTTATGAAAGTCTTGAAAGAGATTTTATCACCTTCTCTTTTATCCGTAATCTCCACATCATCAATGAGTTCCTGAGCTTTTGCTTCTGATGAACCATAACCCGTAATAATAATATCTACTTTAATTTCATTTTTATCCCAAAGCTCAATTTTCACATCTCCGTGTTGATTGTTAATACTTAAACGGTCTTTTGAGTTTACGGTGAAAGTCTTTGTGAGTGTCTTTTTCTTTTCAAATGGATTGTCTTCTGATTTGTCGCTTCTGTCTGAATATTGATATTTGATAGGTGGCATCGGTGGCAAAGGTGGCATTGGCGGCATTGGAACAACATACGAAAAAGACCGATTTCTGGAAGACGCTCTTAATTCGTTTAACAAACCTTCAACCCTTTTTTTTGAATGTTCAACACTTTCAGTTGAATGGCGTTCAAGAAGATTATGGATTGACTCACTTTGTGTTTCAATTCTTAGATATTTGTTTTGTAAACTATCCTGCGACCAGGCATTTGAAACACATAAAATGCTTATTATCAATATATTGTGTATTATTTTCATGATTTTTTTTATTTTAAAATAAAGAATGTGAATGGCTGTCATTGCGAACGGAGTGAAGCAATCTTTTGGATTGATGCAAATGGCTTTGAAAGGAACAGACTTTTATATTGAGCTTGGAAATTTCTCCCCGTAAGCTAAAAGATTGCTTCGTTGCACTCGCAATGACAGAGTTTGACGTTTTACTAAGTGAACCGCAATGACATCTATTCAAACACTTTTCATCGGATTCTTCTGATACTCTTTTACTTTCTCAATAATTTTTAATTGACGATTTAAAATATCTATCTGTACTTGTAAATTTTGCACCATTGCCTTCACCAAATCCTCTTGATTGGGCGTTTGGGATAATTCAGTTTGAAGATTTTGGTAATCCTGATTCAGTTTTTCAATTTCAGTGGCAAACTCTTGATACATCACGGGGTCATGGGTTTCAATTTGCTTTATTTCTTCTCGTTTACTTTCAATTAAACTGGTGTATTGTACCATTTTATCTCCGTATTGTGGAGCAACTTCTGCAACAATTTGTTCAGTAGAATCTGATTTATTATTGAGATAAAACACTGATACATAACCAATTAAAAGCATTAAGCTGGCAGCCATCGCCCAAGTTTTCAATTTTGAGATGGATGATTTCTTGAATTTAATTACAATTTCGTCAGGCTCAGGATTATGTATAATTTCTTTCCCAAGCGACTTATCAATTTTATCCCAGAGTCCAGCTGGAGCTTCGCAATTATCTAAAGCCTCTCTGTTATTTTGAATAAATTGTTCTAAATTTTTATCTTCTTGATTCTTCATTTTCATTTATTTGTTGGCACGCTGATGACACAGATGCCTGTGGCAACGCAGATTGTCGCAGATTTTTTAACTTAAAACTTCGCTGAATTTTATTAGTATTCTAAAATGAAGTAAAAAATCTGCGAAAATCTGCGTTGCGAAGCATCTGCGTTATCAGCGTGCCATTGTTCCCAATATTTCCAATAATCGTTTTTTCGCTCGTATGTATTGTGTCCGTGAGGTTGACTCGGCAATGCCTAAAACCTCGGCGATTTCTTCGTGGTCATAACCTTCGAGCAAATACAAGCAAATCACCGTTCTGAAACCATCGGGGAGTTGTTGAATGGCGTGTTGAACTCGCTGAACGTCATAATTAACACGGTCTTCGTCGTAGGATTCTTCTTCACAAATTTCATAACCTTCTTCAATATCAACCCATTGAACTTTGCGATTCCGTAGTTGATTCAAAGCCCGATTCACCACAATTTGTTTCAACCAAGCCCCAAACGTACTGGTTTGTCGGAAATCATGAATTTTCTGAAAAGCATCCAAAAAAGCGTCTTGCAAAACATCCTCAGCTTCGCCCACGTGATTTACTATTCTGACCGCAACATTATACATAGACTTGGAATACAGCCTATAAATCTCATATTGAGCCTTGCGTTCGCCCCGACGGCAAGCCTCAATGAGTGGGAGATGTTTGTCTATGTATAGCGTTTTTTCCAGAGGTAGTTTGGTTAATACTGTAGCTCGAAGCGACCGTCGCTCGGTGGCACTTCGAGAATGGACGACAAATCGGACTTGGATTCTCGAAGTACTACTTCGAGCTACAGTACAATGACACATAACAATTTTAGAATGTTGCAAAGACGAAAGAAAAATTGAAATAATTTTGTTATTACGACACTTGTCGATAGATTTGCGACAAATTACAAAGAAAATGAAAAAGGTAAATATAAAACAAGAAGATATATTTTTAATGCTTGGTCAGGGTAAAGATTGGCAAGTTATTCAGTTGTCTCGTGAAGGAATTTCAAAAGGACTTTTGTTTCAATTGGGAAGCCGTATTAACTTCACAGAGAAGGAGTTAGCAACTGTTTTAGACCTTTCTGAAAGAACTTTACAACGTTATACTGATGATACAAAATTGAGCAAAGTAGCATCTGAAAAAACCATTGAATTAGCAGGTATTTATCAACACGGTGAAGAGGTTTTTGAATCAATTGAAAAGTTTAATATCTGGATGAAAACACCTCATGCGATGTTTCAAAAACAACGCCCTATTGATATTTTAGATACGCACCGAGGATTCCAAATGATACATGACGAACTTGGGAGAATAGAACATGGTGTTTATATTTAATTCAATTAATCCACTGATTATCAATAAATTATAAATGAAAATTTATAGGATAACCCCTAAAAAATACGCTACCGATTTGTCAGGAATGGGAGCAAAATTATACGGAGGACGGTGGAATAGAGTAGGTGTTTCATTGCTTTATACAAGCGAAAATTTATCTTTGGCAGTTTTGGAAAACATCGTTCACATCAGCAATCCTACTATTTTACCCACTTTTAAATCCTTAACCGTTGAAATACCAGAATCTTTCAAAGAATATTCAATTAGTGATTTTCCCGATGATTGGACTAATCAAGAGAGTTTTGAAGAGCTAAGAAAACTGACCGATAATTTTATAAAATCGGGGCAATACTTAGCTATGAAAGTTCCTTCGGCAATTATTGAGATGGAATATAATTTCTTGATAAATCCACAACACGCTCTTTTTAAAGACGTTACAGTCACGAATCAACAAGATTTTTCTTTCGACCAACGACTTTTTTCTCGATGAACAGACCCAAATATTACTACGTATCAATAAAAAGGAAGGCTTCGTTCAAAACGAAGCCTTCCTTGAAAAACTCATAATCACCGATTATTTACTCGCCAATACCTGCGTATTCACCATTTTCTTTCCTGCAATATAATCCTTCGCAAATATTTTATAATTATCAAAAATCTGCCTTGTTGCCACTCTGAGGGCTTTTTCGTCAATCTTGTGCGTTTCTGGTGCGGCGATTCCCGCTGCATATCCCATCCAAATTGGGCGGTTCGTGTCGTTCTCGACAAACTGCAAAAGAAGCGTTCCTTTTCTGAGTTTGATTCTACGAAGTTCTTCATTCATACTCTCTTTACCCAAACCTCTAAATGAACGCTGGAGTACTGATAAATTTACGTCACTTGGAAAAAGGGCATAAAATACAATCAAATTTGGGCGGTCTTTGGAATCTTGATAACCACGAAGTTTCATTTGATTTCCAATTTCATCAATAACAGCTTGAAACTGATAAGTTGTATCAACAATACTGAATTGCTTTTCAACGGTTGTAAACGACGCATAATTAGGTTTGAAAACTTCATCTTCAATTTCCCTGTGGCAGGCAGTACCTACCTGAAAACCATTACGATTGCACGACGTGAGTGCAATGGATGCGATAAAAAATAATAAATACACTTTTTTCATAATAGACTTACTTTTAATGACGTAAAAATATAACCCTCTGACAATCAGATTGTTTAACAATTATAAAATTTATTGGAATTTATGAGATTGGTTATTAGTTATCAGTCAGTGGTTAAAAAATCATACCATTAAAATTTAAAACATATCTACCTTCAGCCAGTACGTAAAAATACGTGGATGGTTGCTAAGGTTAAAATATAAGTTAAAATGAACAAAGAAAAGATAATTCGTATTGATGTGGTATCAGATGTAGTCTGTCCGTGGTGTTATATTGGTAAGCGTAGGCTTGAAAAAGCTATTGAAGGTACACAAGTTTCTGACAATGTGCAAGTTAAAGATATAGAAATTATTTATCGGTCTTACCAACTCGACCCTTCCGTACCAAAAGAAGGCGTAGATTTTCAAGATTACATGAAAAATCGTTTTGGAGCTGGATTTATTTCAAAATTTCACCAAGTTGAGCAAGTTGCACAAACGGAAGGATTAGGCTTTGACTTTGCCTCATTACCAAAAGCCATCAACACTTTCACGCTTCATCGCATACTTACGGTGGCTTTGCAAGATGGGATTCAAGCGGAGGTAAAAGAGGCGTTTATGAAAGCGTATTTCATTGATAGACAAGATCTTACGCAAGAAAATATATTAATTGAAATCTTAGGAAAGTACGGATGGTTGGTTGAAAAGACCTTAGAAATCATTAATTCTGACATCAAAACGGATGAAGTAAAAGAAGAAATGAACTATTATCGTCAATTGGGTGTAACGGGCGTTCCTTTCTTTATTTTTAACCAAAAATATGCCGTTTCGGGTGCTCAACCTGTGGAAGTTTTCAAAGAAATTTTAGAGAAAGTATCAAAGGAAATGGAGGTTGAAATGATTTCGGGGGAGGTTTGTGATGTTGATGGGGGGAATTATTGATGTTCGTTTCTTGATGTTCGATGTGAGTTTTCACCTACTTTTAACATAGATTTAATATTAGCTAAAAGACTTACTTAACAATATATTTGATTGTAAGCACAAACTATTTTTGTAGTTTATTCGTATGTAATATTTTCAAATTATTTAATCGAAACAAATATCTCAAAACATGAAAAAAACATTTTACTCTCTGTCTATCTTATTGATAATCAACACTCTAACTTTTGCTCACGAGTTCTGGCTTCAACCTCAAAAATTCTTATTGAAACCTTCTGAAAAAACAAATATTGATGTTTTTGTGGGAGAAAATTATACGGGTTCGAAGGTAGATGCTTCTAAATTTACCGTTTCAAAATTGACCCATTATGGAAAAGGAGTGGAAGAGGATTTCATAAGTAAACTCTCCACCAAAGATTCCGTAAAAATTGAAGCTATTTTTTCAACCGAAGGTAATCATTTGATTGCTTTCAACAACACCAATAAATTTATTGAATTAAAGGCGGCGAAATTTAATGATTATCTAAAAGAGGAAGGATTAGAAAATATTACTAAACTAAGAAAACTACAAGGTAAAGAAAATAAAGATGGACGAGAGTTTTATCAACGTTGTGTGAAAACATTGTTTCAAGTTGGAGATACCCAAGACGATGTTTTTAAGCAAAATACGGGAATGCGTTTGGAAGTAATGGCACTGGAAAACCCTTATTCAGTAAAAGATAAAAAAGCAATTCCATTTAAGATTTTATTTGATAATCAAGTAGTTATGAATGCTTTGGTTTTGGCATGGCATACTGAAAACGGAAAGACAACCGTTGAGAAAATGCGAAGTAATGAATTAGGAGAAGTAATGATTCCAATCACGAAAACGGGTCGTTGGATGATTAGTACCGTCAAGATGATTCCTACAACAGGTAATCAAAAAGCAGATTATCAGAGTTTTTGGGGAAGTTATACTTTTGGATTTTATTGAGAAAGCGTAACTATTGTTATTAGAAATACAGATTTATTAATTTAAAGCTGAAAGCCGATTGCCAAATGCCGACAGCCTCAGAAAATGTCAAGAAAACCACAAACTGGTCCACTCCAAGGAATTCGAATTTTAGACTTAACTCGCTTATTACCAGGACCTTTGGGAACAATGCTCATGGCGGATATGGGAGCGGAGGTTATTAAAATCGAAGACCCGAACGCTCCCGATTATGTGCGAGTGTTTCCGCCTTTTGTGGGAGGAGAATCAATAAATTATTTAGCGTATAATCGTTCCAAAAAGAGTATGTTTTTGGATTATAAATCCGAAGAAGGACGTAAGATTTTCTTTGAATTAGTTAAAAATGCCGATATAGTCGTGGAACAATTCAGACCGAATTATTTGGATAAAATTGGCTTGGGATATAAAGAAGCAAAAAAAGTAAATCCAAAAATAATCTATGTCTCCGTAACGGGTTATGGACAAACGGGACCTTATGCACACTTGGCAGGACATGATTTAAACTATATTGCCTACGCAGGAGTATTGGGAATTACGGGTAGAATAGGAGAGGAGCCAATTGTGCCAGGTGTGCAAATGGCAGATATTGCAGGAGGTTCATACATGAGTGTAATCGCAACGCTTTCCGCTCTTCATTCCCGCACGCAAACGGGCGTAGGTCAGCACGTGGATGTGTCTATGACTGATGCTGTAATGCCTTTATTATCAGTCTCTTACGCTATTTATTCAGCCACAAATCAACCACAAAATAGAGGGGAATTACCGCTGTCAGGAGGAATGCCAAACTATGGTGTTTATGAATGTCAAGATAAAAAATACATCGCTTTGGGAACTTTGGAAGCTAAATTTTGGGGTAAATTCTGTGATTTGATTGATAAACCCGATTGGAAAATATTTATGATTCCTCAAAGCGAAGAGCAGTTATTGAGTTTTAAAAACTTAATCGGAGGGCTATTTTTAGAAAAAAAGCAATCGGAATGGGTGAAATTTGGATTTGAAAATGATCTTTTAATTAGTCCTGTTTATGGTTTAGAGGATTTAGAAAATGACATAC
This sequence comes from Arcicella sp., assembly GCA_025354645.1. Classification (GTDB taxonomy): domain Bacteria; phylum Bacteroidota; class Bacteroidia; order Cytophagales; family Spirosomataceae; genus Arcicella. The sequence continues at coordinate 12,989 of JANXML010000363.1, forward strand.
ATCTACAAGCCCGACAAATGATTATTGAAACAGAACACCCAACGGCAGGAAGATTAAAGTCGATCGGTGTACCCTTAAAATTTTCAGAAACCGAAGCCAAGCCATCATGGGCAGCTCCGATTTTGGGGGAGGATACGGAGGCAATATTGAAAGAGTTAAGAAGCAAATAATTACATCTTAACCAAAGTATTACCCCTCAAAACAGGCAATACATCATACAAATCGTGTTGCAAACAATAGGATATATCTTTCTGAATACCAAGGCGTTGCAGCCTTTTTACGTGTGAAGATGAAGCAACGAAAGATAGCAAATCATTTTTCCCCTGAACGTACAAACGTTGTGCCATCAAAGCGGCATCTTCTTCGACTATAAATTCATCATTTAGTCGTTCCACCAAGGCTCCTGCGAAAAGCGTATCTTCCAAATTTGGCTTGCCTTTCCAACCTGCACAAAGCACCAAAATATCATACTGTTGATCACGAAGATAAGTCGTTAAAGCTCCTAAATTCAAGAATGAACCAATCATGACTTTCACGGCATTCTTAGATTTTGTGATTGCCAAAGTGCCGTTTGTGGTTGTCACGCAAATGGTTGAACCTTGCACTTTTTCAGTCATATAACTGAACGGAGAATTATCAAAATCGAAGCCTTCGGGGGTTTTGCCGTCTCGTTCTGCGGAAGATAA
>JANXML010000006.1 GCA_025354645.1 Arcicella sp.
CAACGGAAAGTACGAGAAGAATTTGAAGGATTTTATTTTTCATGTGGTTGTAAAATCAGTATTTTAGTAGTTTCTTAAATAATTAATTTCATCAATTGTCAAACCAGTCAATGTTTTAATTATCGCATTATCTAATCCAATTTCTATTGCTTTTTTAACAATTTCTTCTATTCCTTCCCTCTTGGCAGCTTTCATTAATGTCATTTCGCTACTGATATCATCCCAATATTTATCATAAGTAGCTAATTCTCCTTTTGTAAATCCTGACTCTTGAAGATAGTCAACTGCTTCCTTAATGATGGGGTCTTGCAATAATTCTTCTGGAATTGTTTCAGAATTATCTTCAATTTCAGTCATAAAACGTAACCAAAGCAACTGCATTTTTCTCTCCGAAATATTTTTTGCTTTAAACTTGGGAAGTTCCACAAAAACTAACTCTAAACCTTTCAAAAATTTATCGGGATGTTGTTGATGAACAATTTTGTAATGATGATAAAAATCAGTGATTGTAGGCTCAAACGTTTCATTGACCAAATTTAATGAATAAACAGGTTGTAAACTTTCATATACTTTCCCCTTTCCCAGCTGTTGAACATACGCCTTTGAGGCATTAAATAACACTCTACTTTTGAAAGCATCCGTCCAAAGCATTTGCATTTCCACAATAAATTGTCGTTCGTTCTGGTCTGTACAACGAACATCCACAATGGAATATTTCAATACTGGAATTTCTGGAACTAATTCATGGGGGAGATATTCTACCGATAGAATTGGGGAATTTAAGGGTAAAAGTGCATTCAAAAAACTGACCAACAAATGAGGATGTTGTCCGAATACTTTTTTGAAAGTCAAATCATTTTTTGGGTCGAGATAACGCATTGGAGTTTTTAAATATTATTTCTACACAAATCTACAAAAAAACATACCTAATAATCATTTCACCTCTAAGAATTCAATGCTTCAACTGTCTTTTGCAAAGACCTTGAAATCACTAATGCCATTGCCTCTGCGGATTCAGTGGCGAAGAGATGTTGGGTCATTTGCAATAGATTTTCATTATAACAATCTGGCTTAATCATCTCATTATTAAGCTGATAGACCACATCACAGACCACTAAATGATATTGCCGAGAGATTACATCATACACAATCAACGGATTTGAAATACTGTTGTCTCGTTCAAAACAGAGAATAAATATTGGAAAATCAAACGTTCCCGTTCCATTCATCGTTGGAGAGAGGTCAGCATCAAAATATTCGTATTTTAAGAGTAAATGTTGAAATTTTCTTTTGGTTAAACAGGCTGAAAGTTCTTCTAATTTTTGCGTCATTTCGACCAATGGAATTTCTTCATAAATGTATTCTTCAAATGGTTTCCACAGATTTGTTGATAAATCTAAGAATTCGAGATAGGGTTTTGCTAAGTCTAATTTATAATTAAACATGGGATAATTTGGAGCAAAATAACCTGGATAAAAATAGCTCATTTTTTGATTTTTGCTAAACTCTATTTTTAAAAACATTAGATATTTTCCGAGACTATGTTTTTGATAATCAGGATCATAGAAACAAGTAATACCTGTTGAAGCATCTCTTCCTAAATCAAAAATGCCGCAAGCAATCAGTTTTTGTTTGTCATAAATATTAACTTCATACGAATCAAAAACATTACTGAATTTATCGTCGTATAACAAATGAGTCAGCGAAGGTGCGGCATCAAATGGAACGTGATTTTTATATTTATTGAAAAGAATTAAATGCTCAGGCGTGAGAGTGATGGAAGGCTTAAACTCTACCGTAAATTTGGCATTTAGTTTTTGTAATTTTTGTTGTGTCTTACTTGGTTTTAAACGCAATAAATTAACTCTTAACCAAATCGCATTATAAAGTAAACCATTGAATTTCAAGAAGTTAGTCGTAAAAATAGTCTGCCCCATTCTGAACCAACCTTTTTCTAAATATTCATCTAATTGTTCGCCTTTTAATGAGTTTATGGGGTAGTGTAATTCTGCAAGCATTGGTTGGGGCTATAGGATTTTTATTGGACTACAAAGGTAAAAATAAGTTTGTTAGATAAAAAGGACGGCATCGCTCAAAGCAATGCCGTCCTTTCATTTACTATGAATACTTTTATAAAATTCCCTCCATTTCTTGATTTTCAGCGAAGGGTTGTTTGTAAATTCTTTTGCCAGTTGCCTTAAAAATTACGTTTGCCAAAGCACCGCCCGTTGGTGGCAAAGCGGGTTCACCTAATCCCGTTGGGTCGATGCCATTATCAACAAAATGGGCTTCAATTTCTGGAACTTCGTTGTACTTTATCAGTCTATACGCATTGAAATTTGTCTCTTGGGGAACACCTTCTTTAAAACTCAATTTGCCATACATCGCATGACCAATTCCGTCCACAATGGCTCCATAAATTTGATTTTTTGCTCCGCTTTGATTAATTACAATGCCACAATCCGTTACTGCATATACTTTTTTGAGCGACGGTTTGCCCTTTTTCATCTCAATTTCAGCCACTTGAGCCACATAGGAATTATGCGAAAAATAAACACTAAATCCTTGATGAATATCTTTCTTTGCTTTACCCCACTGTGCTTTTTCAGCTACCATTTTAATCACTTTTTCAAAGCGGTCTGGTTCATAAGTAATCTTGCCAATGGGCTTTTCTTTCACTTTGGCTAATAATTCCAATCGAAATTGAATTGGGTCTTTCCCGACTGCGGTTGCTACTTCATCCAAAAATGCTTGTTCGGCATACGCCAAAAAGTTGGTAATTGGAGCTCTCCAAGGTCCAGTTGTAATGGGCGATTTATAGTCCACCGAATCAATCAAAACGTTTTCAACCGCCCCAACTGGGAAATTATCTTGTCTGGTGGAATTGCCAGCATTCATACTTACACCTCGCAACATAAACCCTGTCATATTTCCTGCTTTGTCAACGGCAGCTTTAAAACGATAACGCACGGATGGTCTATAAATTCCTCCGCCCATATCGTCCTCACGTGTCCACATCACTTTCACGGGGGCTTTGATAATGCTTGATAATTCAGCGGCTTCCAAAGCATAATCATTGTTCAATCTTCGACCAAAACCGCCGCCCATTTTTGATAATTCCAAAGTGATGTTTGCCGCAGGAATGTTCAATAGTTTAGATACTTGGTCAACGGCATTTTGTGGTGTTTGGGTCGGACCCGATAATCGTACGCTATTTTCCTTCACATCCGCAAAGAAATTCATGGGTTCCATTGAATTATGAGGTAAAAAAGGGCATTGATAATCGGCTTGAATAACCTTATAAGCTTCACTGAATGCCTTTTCAACGTCACCATCTTTACGTCTGACTTCGGCTTTATTTCCATCCATCATTTCTGTAAAAATACGATTGTGATCTGCATCACTTTCGAGTTCTTTTTCTTTTTCCCAATCAATTTTTAAGGCTTTGCGTGCCTTCATAATTTGCCAAGTGGATTTGCCAACAACCGCTACTTTATTACCAAACGAAACAACATCAACAATACCCGACATTTTCTTGGCTTCGGAAGCATCAAAAGACTTCAATTTCAATCCAAATGCGGGCGGACGTTGGATTTGGGCGTGCAACATTCCTTCCGTTTTGAAATCAATTCCATATACTGGCTTTCCTGTCAGAACATCTTGATTATCAACACTTTTGGTTGTTTTACCAATTAATTTAAAATCTTCTTTTTTCTTTAATTTTATCTCTTTCGGAATCGGTAATTTTGAAGCCACCTCAGACAATTCTCCGAAAGACAATTTTTGTCCCGCCGAAGAAATCACGAAGCCATTTTCTGCCTTGCAAGTTGCCACATCCACCGACCATTTTTGAGCTGCTGCTTCCATTAATAATTGTTTGGCGGTTGCTCCTGCCTTGCGTAAACGCTCCCACGAGTGCTTGATTGCACCACTGCCACCCGTCAATTGTCGTTCGTATTTTTTTGGGTCTAAATTAGCTTGTTTAACCACAACATTTTTCCAATCTGCCTCCAATTCCTCCGCTACAATCACAGCAAAGGCAGTTTTAATGCCCTGACCAATTTCTGGATTAGGTGAAAAAATGGTGATTATTCCATTTGGAGCAATTGAAAGAAAGGCATTTGACGTGATGTTTTCAGCGGTTGCTTGTTCGATGATGTTGGCGGCAAGTGTTTCATTACTCAACCAATTAAAACCCAAAATCAAACCTCCACTTGCCAACAGAGAATTTTTTAGAAAATCTCTACGGTTATTGTTTTTTATATTTTCCATTTTCGTTTAGGGGGTTTATTTAGAAGATTTTGCCGCCAACTTCACAGCATGATGAATACGATGATAAGTCCCACAACGACAAATATTTCCCGACATTGCCGTTGAAATATCGGCATCGGTTGGATTCTTGTTTTCCTTCAAAAATGCCGCAGCCGTCATCATTTGTCCTGCCTGACAATAGCCACATTGGGGTACATCAATTTCATTCCAAGCCTTTTGAACGGGGTGCGTTCCATTGGTTGAAAGTCCTTCGATGGTCGTAACTTTTGAATTACCAATTACTGAAATTGGCAACACACACGAGCGAGTAGCCACGCCATTCAGATGTACCGTACAAGCCCCGCATTGAGCCATTCCACAGCCATATTTTGTTCCCGTAAGTTCCAGCGTATCACGCAAAACCCACAAAAGAGGCGTGTCTGCTTCAACGTCAACCGTTTTGGATTGTCCGTTGATTGATAATGAATATTTTGCCATTGTTGATGTTTTTATTTTTACTCAAAGCTATAAAATTATTAACGATTGTTAAATATGGTTGTTTGATTTTTATTCACAATATAATTTTTCATCATTTTAAATACAAACTATAATTATCATCACTAATTTTTGGATTTAAACGTATTCACTTTACCGTTAGATAAATTATGAATGGAAATTAAGAAACTATTTATTTTTTTATCGGAAATAATAAGTATATTTATTTATAAACTAAATAAAAAAATTCTCTTGTTAAAGCATTGATTTTCAAATACTTATAATCCTTAATTTCTTCATAAAGTTACAAATATTCTTTCTAAGTTTTCACTCCTTTCAATATCTTATTTACTAAACCTTCTTTATATTTGAATTAAAATTTTGTAAACCCCCGTTTTTGTAATTATTTAGTAATTTAATCTTTTTCAATATTAAGCTACACTCATACTTTTATGTTTTTTGGGACTAATTCTCTATCCGTTATTTAATATTTATTTATTATCAAAGTAATGGTAAACTAATATTTTTGTAACATTAAACATACTATTGATATGAAAAATTTTCTTTTGTTTTGTTCAATTTTGACCTCGTATTTGAGCAATAGGGCTGGTGATTCATTAATCACTAACCATGCTTCGTGGAAATTTCTTGACAATGGCACAAATCAAGGGACTGATTGGTCAGCAACGGGTTTTAATGACGTTTCATGGGCTTCGGGTAATACTATTTTGGGTTATGGAGATGGAGATACCGACTTGCCAAACCACCAAGTTGGCTATGGAGGAAGTACACAAAATAGATTTATTACCACTTATTTCAGAAAGAGTTTTAATGTGGTAAATCCAGCAAATTATTCTTCACTTGATTTGAGTTTAATTTGTGATGATGGGGCGGTGGTTTATTTGAATGGAACGGAAATTTATCGACAAGGAATGCCCGTTGGAGCAATTACAAGTTCAACTTTGGTAACCGCTTCGGTGGGTGACCCAAACGAAAGGGTTTGGACAAACTTAAATTTCAGTACGGCTCAGTTACTCACTGGAAATAACGTAATTGCCATTGAAATTCACCAAGTTGCCACCAACAGTTCGGATATTGCCATGAATTTATTACTGAAAGGAAATGCAATTGCAAGTCCACCCACGGTTACCAGAAGACCTTATTTGCAAGTCCTTGGCACAAATTCAGTAGTGGTGAGATGGCAAACCGCCACCGCAACCAACAGCAAAGTTTCGTATGGATTGACAACGAGTTATGGAAGTAGCGTGACGAATGCAACCGTCTCGACCGAACACGAAGTTTCAGTCACGGGACTTACGCAGGACACAAAATATTTTTATCAAATAGGCACAACAACTGCCAATATTCCGAGCGATGCCCAAACCTTTTTCAAAACTGCCCTACCTGCTGGGACAACAACGGATTTCACTACTTGGGTAACGGGCGATTTTGGTACGGGAACCACGGCACAAGCGGACGTAAGAAATGCTCATACAACTTACGGCACGGCAAATTTACCAAACGGGAAGGCTGATTTTTGGTTGTGGCTTGGCGACAATGCTTATAATTCGGGAACGGCAGGTGAATATGATTCTTTTGTGTTCAGTATTTATCCAAATATTATTTAATAAAATCATTAACGGGGTCCTCTATGTCCGCCACGATTTTCACCATTTCCACCACTTTGAGGGGTCTCTGAACGACCATTTCCACCACCTTGATTTCCACGATCCGAACGATTCGTTGGCTCAGTTCTTTCAGGTTTATTACCGTTGTTTCCTTGTGGAGGTTCAATTCGGGCGGGTCGAGAAATAGGGACTTCTACTCTTTCAGGTCTTCCTCCACTGCTTGGAAATCCATTATTATTATTATTGGGTTCAGTTCTTTCAGGTCTTCCTCCACCGTTTGGAAATCCATTTCCGTTGTTATTGGGACGGTTATTTGGCATTTCTATTCTGTCATTTCGCCTGTTTTCATAACCACCTTGCGAATTGTTTCTACCATTATCATTCTCGTAAGAGCGATTTCTGTTATAATCATTTTCTCTTTTTGAATCTCTGCCGTAATGATTTCCGTTGTTCCGATTATCCCAATTTCCTCTGGCATATTCTTTATTATTATGCCCTCTATTTTCATAATATCTCCTATCCGAATAATAATTTCGAGCAATATGATTATCATTATGTCTATACCAACCGTTATAATTTGAGCGAGGCTGATAACCCAATCTTACACTACCGAAGCCTCTTTTATCAAACCTAAAAAAGTCGTATCCTCCCTGATAAAACCATCTATTATATCCACGACGGTCATATCCATATACATCGAAACCATAGAAATTGCGGTCGTAATCGTTCAATTCAATGCCTAAACGTTGATTTAGATAAATGACATCGTCCCAAACTTCTTGTTGTTCCCAACTATTAAAAAGTCCATCGGCTTGATAAACATATTCTTTCCGTTCAACATCCTCTAAAACTTCGTATAGTCTATTTGATTCATTTTGAGTGAGCAATCCCCGCTGAATTCCGTTACTGATTTTTACTCGGATATCCCAATGCCAATCGAAGTCATTATCGTAATAATATCTATCATCGTTGTACGCATACGCTTGACTTCCGAACTGTGCATTCACCGAAGCAATGGTTGCAACAACCATAAAAGCGGCAATCATAAGCTTTTTCATATCCTTGTGATTTAATTGTGATTTACAGATTAGAACAGAAAATTACGGAAAGTATTATTTATGTTTTGTTAAAGGTTTGTTAATGTTTTGGGAGATAGGGGAATTGCTCGAAAAATTTGCGAAAACTGCGATTGAAATATCATTAAAATGGTCAATTCTTTTTTTAATAATTCATATTTGCTTTTGCTAATCTCTGTTTAATTTTCTTCGCAAAGTTCTCTGGTTCAAGCACTTGCATAATTTCTCCAAAACCCAAAATCTCTCTTTCCAATTCGTAATTATGTTGAACGCAAATCTCAATAATGATGCCTTTGTTTTGTCTTTCCAATACTTTCTGCGAATGATGAATTGGCTTAGTTTCCACGTAAGGAGCGTGCGATTTTTCGACAAATAATTTTAATTTCATCGGGCGGAGGTTGGTAACCGTTACGCCAATAATATCCTTGTAATATTCTTCAGGGGACATGTTTTGGTTTTCGATGTAGGGTATTTCTTCCGATAAACTTACGTCAATAATTCTGTCCAAAGCCAAATTGGATAAACCACCGTTTCCTTTCCGAACGCCCACCGCAAACCAACGATTTTTGAACTCTTTTAACCACCAAACGTGAAAGAAAAATACGTTAGGTTCACGAGCCGTAAAGGATTGGTAAGTCATTAAAATTGCCTTTTTTTGGACGATAGATTGATACAAAATATCCAAATACGAAAGCCCTTTTAAGCTATCATTCTTTTCAAAATCAATGACTGAACTTTTCTTTTTACCCGTTGAATACACATGATCTTCCAATTTTTGGATGACTTCATTCAGTTGTTCAAAGTGCGAAAAACCTTTAAATTGTTTCAGCATTTCCACCGCTTCATTCATTTTGGAAAGGTCATTTTCTGAAATCGGAATGTTCGTAATGCTGTAATTTGGGTCTTCGTAGGTATAATATTTTTTCTCCAAAACCACGATTGGAGCGAAATAGCCTAACTTATCACTCCGCATCATTTGAATATCACTCTGGATTGTCCGCTTGCTGATGTCTTTATCAATACCTTCGTATTCATAGAGCGTATCAGAAACCTTTTCGATAATATCTTCCAAAGTCCATTTTCTAAATCGGTTTTTTAGACAATTATCAATGGTTTTATAGCGGATAAGGGCGTTTCGGTTTGCGGGCATATTCTGATTGGGGATTTATTGTAAATTCAAAAATGATTTCCAGATTTTTAAAATTCTGTCTTTTCGTTGATTAGAGGACGAGTATTCTAAATTTGCAATTATTTCTTCTTCAATATAAGGTCGTTTCAGAAGTTCTGAAATAGCTTTTTGTAAGTAAATTTTGATTTCTCCATTACATTCAATAAGTTCATTTTTGATATTAATCCGATTATCAAAAATATAGATAATGTCCTCAAAATCACTATTATACCGATAGTCTTTGCCGTGCCTTTCGGATTTTAGTGCCTCGAATTTTGAACCTAAAAAGTAAGATAATTGGAAAATCTGAATCTTCAAATCGTTATCCAAATCATAAGAAATACTATTCTGCAATCCGTCTTTATACCAAATATTAGTGAATCCTAAAATGTGTTCGTCAGTAGGCATAATATCAATTACAATATCGTGATATTTATAACGACAGATAACAGACGAAAACATATCATGATTAAAACCAATTGTTCTCAAATCCTCCTCTAACACGGCGTAAGAGCCTAAATTTATGAGTTCGACAACCACATCAACATCATCAGTTGGACGGACTTCTGCCCTTGCGGGGTCATCACAATATAATTCCACGACTGCACCTCCCACAAAAACGACCTTGTTTTGTAACTTAGCAAAAGCCTCTGCTAATACTTTGATTCGTACTACATTTTTATAGCTATTTACCATGCGTTCAAGATTCGGTTTTCTAATTCTTTCGCTGCAATGCTGAAAATTCGAGCGTTTCCTGTGCGTATGCAATCAACTAAGGCTAATAATTCATAAAGTTTTGGGTCTTCTTCAACTATTTTAGGCACAGTAGAGTAAAGAGGTTCTATGGCTTGCCCTCTGACATTACCTTCTATATGTTCCCATACAAATAATTCTTTTGAAACGATACTTTCTTTAATTGGTGAAGCCGAATGAGCTGTTGCTATACCTCTCACCAATGCCCCTGGATGTATGGGAAAGACATATTTAATACCATGAAGGATGAATTCTAAAAAGGCTTTTTTGTTTATCTTCTTGGTTTTTGTATCCGTAATCAACGTTGCATATTCAGACCTTTTTAGAGACTCTGATATTTCAGCTTCACTCATTTGCAAACTTTTAGCAATGTTTTTATTACTTAGTATTTCTATATTGCCTTTGTTGTTATCGTCTAATTCACTTTTTTGTGTCGAAGATGAAATTATTTTCAATATGACAATAACATCTTGTGGACGCATTCCATTGTGCTTTCTCATAGTATTATTTTTTATTACAACTCAAATATACATATTTATTTGCAATTCGCAAATTGCAAATTAAAAAATAATGAAAATATTTTTGAGGTGCGCAAATAGAGTGCGTAATAACCTATTTCCTTTGTATCATAAATCAAAATCATGAACACAGAAGAACTCAATCAACTCATTGCAGACGATTATATCAATGTCAATAAACATCCAAAAACGGATTTGTTTATCTATAATTACTCGCAAAAAGCTCAGTATGAAGGTCTTTGGAATGAGTGGACTTTGGCTTGTCGTGGTTTGATTATGGATAAAAATCATAAGATTGTGGCACGACCGTTCAAAAAGTTTTTTAATTTGGAAGAAAGCCCCGAAGCGTCGGTCGCCCTAACCCCCAGAGGGGGAATAATATCAGGCGAAATTCTTACAAATGAGGCTTTTGAAGTTTATGAAAAAATGGATGGGTCTTTGGGGATTTTGTATTGGGCTGATAATGAGGCTCATATCGCTACTCGTGGTTCATTCGTGAGTGAACAATCACAGGTGGCTACGGAGATGTTACATACGCAATATGCCAAAACGATTCCGCTTTTAGATAAGTCAAAAACCTATTTATTCGAGATTATTTATCCCGAAAATCGAATCGTTTTGGATTATGGAAGCGAACGAAAATTAGTTTTACTGGCAATTATTGATACAGAAACGGGTACTGAAAATAAGTTGCAAGATATTGGTTTTGAGGTAGTTAAGCGATACGATGGATTAAATGATTTATCGAAACTCAAACAATTAGAAGAAGATAACAGAGAAGGTTTTGTGGTAAAATTCAAAAATGGATTTAGGGTAAAAGTAAAGTTCAATGAATACCTCCGAATTCATCGAATTGTTACGCAGGTTTCAACGTTGAATATTTGGGAATACTTGAAGGAAGGACAAGATTTATTGCCAATTTTGGATAGAGTTCCCGATGAATTTTATGATTGGGTAAAATCAACGCATTCGCAATTATTGGAAAAATATTCCGAAATTGAAACCCAAGCCCAAAAAGATTTTAAGGTTTTAGAAAATAGGAAAGAGACAGCTCAATATTTTCTGACTTGCCCGTATCCTTCTGTGTTATTCAAGATGTTAGATGGACAGTCTTATGAACATTTAATCTGGAAAATCATTAAACCTGATTATCAAAGACCGTTTGCTGATATGGCACGCAGATAACGCAGATGCCTTTGGCAACGCAGATTTTCGCTGATTTTTTTATTAATAGTAAAGAAGATTTTCAAAGGACGATTGAGTAAAAATCTCAGTTCCCTCCTGTTTTGGTAGTCCAATTCGGCGAGATGAGAGTCCCATATTTTTAAAATCTGCGAAAATCTGCGTTGCCAAAGGCATCTGCGTTATCTGCGTGCCAACCTTAATACGAAATAAAATGAATATAATCTTCAAAGCCATAGTCGGCAGTCAAGCCTACGGAACGAATACTGCGGGGTCAGATACTGATTTCAAGGGCGTTTATGTGCAACCGACTCGTGAGTTGGTGGGTTTTGGGTACAAGGAACAAATTGAAATATCGAAGGATGAATGTTATTATGAAGTTCGGCGGTTTTTGCAGTTGCTGAAATCCGCAAATCCTACGATGTTGGAGTTACTTTTTATGCCCCAAGACTGTATAATCGAAAAACATCCCGCCTTCGATTTGATTCTCAAAAATCGTCATAAGTTCCTGACAAAGAAGTGTTTACATTCTTTTGGCGGGTATGCAGTTGCCCAAATCAAGAAGGCAAAAGGACTCGACAAAAAGATGAACTGGGAAAAAGAAAGGATGGTCAGAAAGTCTTTGATGGAGTTTTGTTACGTTTATCAAAATGGTAAAACGAAAGCCTTAGCCATATTTTTAACGGAAAAGAACTTTGATGAAAAAGACTGTGGATTGGTTGGATTATCACATTTTAGGGATTGTTATGCCCTCTATCACGACCCTTCGCAGACTAAAGGTTACAGAGGGATTTTATCTAAAAATGGTGATAATATCAAACTCAGTTCCGTGCCGAAGGGAGAAAAGGATTTGACGGTTTTGCATTTTAATAAAGATGGATATTCAACCCACTGCAAGGATTATTTGCAATATACCGATTGGCTAAAAAACCGCAATACGCAACGCTACGTGGATATCGAGACGCACGGACAACAAATTGACGGCAAAAATCTTCTGCATTGCAAGCGATTGTTGGACATGGCGTTGGAAATCGCCGAACAAAAAACCATCATCGTCAGAAGACCAAATGCGGAGGATTTATTGAAAATTAGAAGGGGAGAAATCAACCTCGAACAATTTATGGAACAAGCTGAAAACGACATTCTGAGATTGAATACTTATTTTGAAAAGAGTGATTTACCCGATGATGTGGATGAGGAGTTTGTGAATGAGTTGTTGTTGGAGGTGAGGGAAAATATTGTCTGAATTAGGATTTATTGGATTTTGGGATTAACGGGATAATAGAACATAAACTAAAAAATAAAATATGAAAAGTAGAGATATTGATGCAAAGAAAACGGAATTTATGCTGTATGAAATTTGGAGTTT
>JANXML010000027.1 GCA_025354645.1 Arcicella sp.
CTCACAAACGTCTTTAAAATCTTCAACGTATTGTTTTAAAGAATTCAGTTCACCTACACTTCTTCCACCCGACATTTTTAAGGCATTTTTTCGCCAAAGTGCATTCATTGGATTGGCTTCGTGTTCTTTTACTTTATTCAAATAATGCAAAACTGTTTCTGGATTATCCGTTGCTAAACGACCAATTCCAAGGCTTGAAAAATTAGTTTCTGTTCCGTTTAATCCCATCGTAAAAGGAACATCTCCACCTGGGAATCCAAGCGTTGGCACTAAATCATTTTGATAATCCGAACCATTTTTTCGAGCTTTTTGTGGATAAGTTGCATTACCAATTAAAAAAACAAATTTTGGGTTTCCATTTTTCAACATCATACTCAAGAAACGCTTGATTGCTAATGGATGTTTATCTCCGTAAGTAAATAAATTATACAATAAATCTACATCAACTGAAAGTGTATCATAGTTGCCACCGATGGCAGAGGCTCGATAAGTGGCGTATTCGATTATGTATTTTGATAAAGATTTATGATTGATTATCAGATAATTAGCTTTTGCATAATTGATATTTCTAAAACTTACAGGTTCAATACTGTTTACTTTTTTAAATTGATTAGTTGCTAAAATTTGTTCTCCCGAAACGAAACCCTCAATTGAACTTCCATTTTTTGTAAATCCAATTTTTTGTATGTTGTTCTTCTGCGAAATATCATATAATTGCATACCATCGGGAGCGTTTGGAATGCTAATAAATCGATTTAGATTTGAACTTTTAGGAAGATTAAAAATTTTCTCCCTTACGCCCGTCATATCAAAACTTTGCGGATAGATTAGCTTGATATACGAAATAGAATATTGGTCATTTTGAGTACTCACTGAACGTGTATATAAGCGTAAGGCATTATTGGTTATATCTTGGAAATTTACAATTTTATTAATTTTTTTGGTGTAATAATTATCAAAATTTGTGGTATCTAAAAGCCGTTGATTTGCATTATTTCCAAGCCAAGTTTCAATGAAGTGACTTGCTGCCGAACGTCCCGTAAAAAACACTTCAATTTGAGGTTTTTGAATTTCTAATTTTATTAAATTTCTAAGATTGAAATCAAAATTTACAAAGATATTTTTATTTAAAACTTCACCCGTCCAGCCCTCCCCATATCCATAATTACTATTCAAAACTCCTGAATGTAAGCCAACGCCAACGGGATCGGGTTGCCCTTCTGCATAAGAAGATGTAAACAATTGCAAACTTTCTTCTAAGTGAAAAAGCTCTGGTTTTAAGTTTTGACTATTTGTTTTTTGAGAAACATTCATTCGCTTACCCAACTGATTATCAAGGCGATAAGTTAAGAAATAAGAAGCTGTGTCTGAAAATAAACTATAATATTGATGTGGTTGAGAGTTGGCAGGAACGTAGAGTAATGAATCTAACTCACCATCATTTCCCTCGGCATAAAATTCAATAATATCCGTTTCATTGAAAATCTTATCTTCTTGTCCTTTAATGAAAATGGCTTGTTCTTGCCCGCTTCTGAATAATTGTATTTTTTCTGGATTTATGTTCGTTGGAAATTCTGCATTTTTTAGTTCTGCGAAAGAAAGTTGATAAATTCCTTTTTGCGTGATTTTTAATTTAAAATATTGTTGATTATAATTTATCCATTCATTGCCAAGCGTTTGGGATTTAGTATGATGGATTGTCAAAAGCGAAATGATTAGAAGAATATATGGGCGGAAATGAGTGGTCATATTTAAGGGAATATTTCTTTTCCCAAAGTTCACATTTTCTCAAATAGAAACGAATTTTTTGATACTTTTTTATCAATTATACCCCCTAATATTTGGGATATGAAGGCAATGTAATTCACGCAATCTTTGCAACCACATAGATAATTAATGTAACATTAGGTAGGAAAGAAAAATAGATTTATCAAACTAACCAATTTTTTATGTCTCCTATGATACTTATGCGGTTGCAAAAAAATAATTGATACGATGACAAATATAGCCTTAAATACACTCGAAAACGTTCATATTGGTGCTTGGAAGGAAGTTTGTCCACAAGATGTGATGCTCTTGGTGGCGGACGTGAATTACACTAAAATATATTTCAACGACGGTAAAAATATGACCGTTGCAACCCCATTAAAGGAATTACAAAATCGTTTTAATACTCCCGAATTTTTCCGAATTCATAAATCCTACCTTGTTAATCTCCATTTTGTGGAAGAATTTAATAGTGATACTATCCGAATGTCTAATAATGTGAACGTAACCTTAGCTCGCAGACGTAAAACCGCTTTTAAAGAAGTTTGGCGAATCGAAACTAATACGTAAAATTTTGAAATAGTGGTTAAAGATTGATTAGTACCAAAACTCCTCGACAAATCTGACGAGGAGTTTTTTTGTTTTACCCCACAATTCCCTACATTAATTTATGAAAAATATGAGTATATTGCTAATTGACAAACCTTATAAGTAAAATATCTTTTTAACAAATTTATCAATGAACGAGCATAATTCAAGAAGAAACTTCCTTAAAACCAGTGGATTAGCCGTTGGTGCAGGGCTTTTATCTCCTACTATTTCAGCCAAAAGTCAAAAAATGGAAGATGTAATAATTGGTCATAATTCTCATAAGTACCGTGTAAAAATGGGTTGGGGCGTTTTGGATGCAAGTAAAAACCCCGTGAACGATTGCCATGAAATGGTGGAAGATGCCAAAGGTCGTTTGATTATGTGTACGAACGAAACCAAAAATAACATCATAATTTACGATAAATCAGGAAAATTATTAGAGACTTGGGGGACGACTTACACGGGTGCTCATGGACTTACGATTGCTAACGAAGGGGCGGAGCAATTCCTCTATATTTGTGATAATGCCCGTCACCAAGTCATTAAAACTGATTTGAAAGGACGTGAAATTATGAAGTTGGAATATCCAAAAGAAACAGGGGTTTATGATGCTCCCAATCAATTTGTGCCGACAGAAACTGCCATAAATCCTGCCAATGGAGATATTTATGTAACGGACGGTTACGGAGCGAATTACATAACACAGTATGATGCAAAAGGAAAATATATTCGTCATTGGGGTGGAAGAACTGCCGATGGAAGTTATGCAGACGATAAATTTAATTGCTGTCACGGAGTTTTAGTTGACACTCGGGATAAAAAAAATTCAACTTTATTAATTACCGATAGAAATCAACAATGTTTGAAAAGATTTACTTTAGATGGGAAATTTTTAGCCGTTTACCGTTATCCAGGTACTTTCATTTGTCGCCCCGTTTTGCATGGAGATAATATCTTTGCAGCGGCGTATAGAAGTGGAGATGCTTCTTGGTTAAATTCGGGCTACATTCAAGTGATTGACAAAGACATGAAAGTGATTTCAACGCCTGGTGGTTCGGAGCCGATTTATAAAGATGGCAAATTAATTCGTCAATATAAGGATGACCCAAACAACGTTTTCATGCACCCGCACGATGTATATGTCGATTCGGATGAGAATATGTATGTGCCACAATGGAATTCTAAAAAGACCTATCCAGTGAAATTGGAGCGGATAAATTGATGTTAGGTTTTCGATGTTTGATACGACCGTGTCGTTCGGTTCGTATTTCGATGTTTGCATTAGCAAGAATCGAACATCAAAAATCAAAAGTCGAACATCGAATAACGAATAACGAACATCGAATAACGAATAACGAAAATCGAACATCGAAAACCAAACATCAAAACCAAACATCGAATAACGAAAATCGAACATCGAATAAAATGATTTTATTACAATCTGCCCCGTCCGATTGGGCAATGTTTTTCGGACATTTTCATCCTGTAATAGTTCATTTACCAATTGGGATGTTGATGATTGCTGCTATTTTAGAATACATTTCTCGAAAGAAAAAAGTAGATGCTCTTCAACCTGCTATTGCCCCTGTGTTGTGGTGGGGCATGATTTCTGCCATTATTTCCTGCATTTTGGGGTATTTACTTTCCACTTCGGGCGAGTATAATGAAGACACACTTTTTTGGCATCAATGGATGGGAATTGGCGTCGCTTTGGTGGCTCTGGCGGCGTGGTATATGAAGAAAAATTGGCAAAATGACGATACGATGAGAAAGGTTTATGTGCCTTCTTTATATCTCATTGTTATATTGTTGACGGGTACGGGACACTTGGGTGGCAGCATGACGCACGGAGATGATTATTTGTATAATTATACGCCCGAACCGTTTAGAGGAATTGCTGGTTTGCCTCCTCGAACGAGTGGTGTTGGGGCAAGAAAAAAGATTGAAAATATTGACCAAGCCCTTGTTTATCAAGATGTTATCGCTCCTGTAATGGAACAAAAATGTTGGTCTTGTCATAATACCAATAAAATTAAAGGGCAGTTGCGGATGGATAAAATCGAACTATTGACGAAGGGAGGAGAACACGGTGCTATATTCAAAGCCAACGATCCAGATAATTCTGAGATGATAAAGCGAGTTTTGTTGGACATGAACGACGAGCATCACATGCCTCCAAAAGGAAAAACGCCATTGACCGACCAAGAGATTTCGTTGGTTACTTGGTGGATAAAAAACGGGGCAAAATTTGATGTAAAAGTAGCTCAATTGAAGCCAGACGATAAAATTAAACCTATTTTAGTAGCTTTTGCGGGTGGTGCAGTTTTGGGAACAGTTGCCAGTGGTGGAGAAACCATCTCACCAGTTTTTAATGAAAAAGTATCGGTAGCATCGGAAAATGATATTAAAAAGTTAACCGATTTGAACGTAATTGTAATGCCCGTTTCAAAGGATCAGAATTATTTAGATGTTAATTTCATTAACGCCCGAACGCTTGACGATTCAAAAATTGGATTGATTTCAAATATTGCTGACCAAATTGTTTGGTTGAAATTAGGAAGTACGAAAGTGACGGATAAATCACTTTCGGATATTTCAAAATTGAAGAATCTAACCCGACTAAATCTTGAACATACTGCCGTGACAGATGCAGGAATTACACAATTGAAAGATTTGAAATATTTGGAATATATCAATCTTTTTGATACCAAAGTAACGGATGCAGGAATTGCGGCATTATCAAAATTAAAAGGCTTGAAAAAGGTTTATTGTTGGCAAACGAAAGTAACGCTTGCGGGCGTAAATGCCCTTAAAAAAGCCTTGCCAAATGTGGAAGTAGATATGGGTTGGCAAGATAAATTGCCTTCAACGGATACTACAAAAAAAGTTGAGGAGAAGAAGGTGGTAGCGAAGTAAATACATTGTGACTTGATAATTTATTTCAACTTTCCGAAAGTTATTTCTACTTTCGGGAAGTTGAAATAAAACATTTAGGAAGGTATTAACTATTCATCCCAAAGATTTTCCAGTGTATAATCACTGCCTTCTAAGCACCAAAAATCACCTTTTATGTATCGGTATTGAAGGTCTAAATCATTCATTTTTTCCATTTCATCAGTTGAAAGTTCTATATTTGCCGATTCAAGATTTTGCTTCAGTCTTTCAGGGTTTACCGATTTTGGAATAACAGAAGTGCCTCTGTTCACAGCCCAAGCCAATATTACTTGTGCAGGAGAGATACCTTTTTCATTGGCAATATTTAAAATTATTTGTTGCTGAAATAATTTTGGCTCACCTTCCAAAATTCTTACTGCTGGTCTATCCGCAGAGCCTAATGGACAATATCCCGTTAAGAAAATGCCCTTTTCATTCGCATAATTTAGTAATTTTTGTTGTTGTAAAAAAGGGTGTAATTCTATCTGTAAAACTTCGGGCATTACACCCGTTTCTTCGATAATTTGATTAATTTTTTTAATGCTAAAATTTGAAACACCAATATGTTTTGTCAAGCCCTTTTCTTTCAAATCAATCATTCCTTGCCAAGTTTGCGTTAAAGGAACTTCGGATAAACTGACTAAATCGCTCCCTTTTTGGGCATAGTTTATGTCATATTTAAGCACAACGGGCCAATGAATTAAATATAAATCTAAATAATCAAGAGTTAAATCTTTAAGTGTAGTTTCAAAGGCATTTTGTATTTCATCTTTTTTATGTCGATTATTCCACAATTTTGAAGTAATCCAGAGGTCTTCACGTTTTACTTCTCCCCCTTTTAAAGAATCCGCAATTGCCTTCCCAATTTCTGCTTCATTGCCATAAAAAGCGGCACAATCAAAGTGCCGATACCCAATTTCAATCGCTTTTCTTACCACTTCATAAACTTCTCCCTTTGCTGATTTCCAAGTCCCTAAGCCCAAAACAGGCATTCTATCGTTATTCTTAAACGTTAAATATTTCATGGGGAATTTTAAAATGTTTTGTTGATTAATGTCGATAAAAGTAATACAACATATTTCTATACTTGGTTTTATTTTAAATTAGTTTTATTAAAAAAGCCTCTCAAAATCAATCTGAAAGGCTTTTCACTTTAGAATTTTCAATACTTACAAAGCCCCACCAATAATCTCTTCAACAACACTTGGGTCAAGCAAAGTCGAAGTATCACCAATATTAGCCGTTTCGCCTTCCGCAATTTTCCTCAAAATCCTCCGCATGATTTTGCCCGAACGAGTTTTGGGTAAACCACTTACAAACTGGATTTTATCGGGTTTGGCAATTGGTCCGATAGCACGTGTAACGGTTGCGAGAATATCTTTACGAGCTAAGTCTTTGTCTTCCAAGTCTTTATCACAAATCACGTAGGCGTAAATGCCTTGTCCTTTGATGTCGTGCGGATAACCCACAACGGCAGATTCAATCACGCCCAAGTGCATATTGATGGCATTTTCCACCTCAGCCGTCCCGATTCTATGTCCCGAAACGTTCATCACATCATCAACTCTTCCCGTGATTCTGTAATAACCATCTTCATCTCGCAAGCAACCATCGCCCGTGAAATAGAGGTTTTTGTAGGTTGAAAAATACGTCTGAATACAACGTTCATGGTCGCCATAAGTGGTGCGGATGATACCAGGCCAAGGGAATTTAATACAGAGATTTCCCGATACGCCATTGCCCAAAATCTCGTTGCCGTTTTCGTCCACCAAAATCGGTTGAACACCTGGCAATGGCAACGTTGCGTAGGCTGGTTTGGTCTTCGTGATGCCCGCAATCGGTGAAATCATAATGCCGCCCGTTTCGGTTTGCCACCACGTATCCACAATCGGACATTTGCCTTTTCCGATGTTTTCGTTATACCAATTCCACGCCTCTTCGTTGATGGGTTCACCGACCGAACCCAAGGTTTTCAGCGAACTAAGGTCTTTATTATCAACGAATTGATTACCAAAACTCATCAACGAACGGATGGCGGTTGGGGCGGTGTAAAGTATGTTTACTTTGTGTTTATCAATTACGTCCCAAAAACGCCCAGCGTCTGGATAAGTAGGGATTCCTTCAAACATCAAACTGGTTGCTCCGTGGCAAAGTGGACCATAGACGATGTACGAATGTCCCGTTATCCAACCAATATCCGCCGTGCAAAAATGGACTTGCTCGGGTTGATATTGGAACACATTGGCGAAGGTATAAGTGGCATACACCATGTAGCCCCCGCAGGTATGCACAACGCCCTTGGGCTTGCCCGTTGAGCCAGAAGTATAGAGGATAAAAAGCATATCTTCCGAATCCATTTCTTCGGCTGGACAGTCGGAGGATACGGTTTTTACTTCGTTTTCCCACCACACATCACGCCCTTTGAGCATCGAAACGGGTGTGCGGGTACGGGTGGAAACGATTACTTTTTTTACCGATGGACACTGAATTAGGGCATCATCGACGGTATTTTTTAGTCCAATTTCTTTGTTGCCTCTGAACGAACCATCGGACGTAATGACGATATTGCACTGGGCATCATTGATACGGTCGGCGATGGATTGAGCCGAGAATCCCCCAAAAACCACCGAGTGTATCGCCCCGATTCTGGCACAAGCCAACACGGCAATCGCCAACTCTGGAATCATGGGCATATAGATACAAATTCTATCGCCTTTTTTGGCTCCGTGCTTTTTCAAGACGTTGGCAAACTGACATACTTTTTGATGCAACATCTTGTAGGTCAGGGTGATAGATTCTTCTTCGGGGTCATTGGATTCCCAAATAATAGCGGCTTGGTCGCCACGAGTTGCGAGGTGACGGTCGAGGGCGTTTTCGGTAATATTCATTTTACCGCCCACAAACCACTTAGTATTTGCCGTAGCGAAATCCCATTCGAGGGTCTTTTTCCAAGGTTTACGCCACTGAAAATTTTGAGCCACCTCAGCCCAAAATCCTTCGGGGTCATTGACAGAGTGATTATATACTTCTTGGTATTGTTGGAAGGAGGAGATTTGTGGAATCATTTTGGTTGAGTAATTTTTTGGTTTGGGGATTGTAAATCTTTTACAGTTTGCTTTCGTTATTCCACAATCAATTAAATCCGAAAGAGCGTGGGCGTTTAATCCAAATGATATTTATTTTCCAAAAATTTTACATTTATCGGTATCTTATTTTGTATCCTTTTCAATATTACAATGTAAGAAATAAGTGAACTCTTTGCGAAATATATTGTATTCGCATACTGTCTTATCAATTTTTCATCATTGCTCAATAATAAAATTGGCTTGTGTTCTTTTAAAATTTTGGAAATTGTATTTTTGTCGTAATCATTAATATACTTATTATCAAAAAGTTGTACAGTAAAATCATTTACTTTTCCCATGCGAAAATTTGCAAAATAGGCTTCTTGAACTTCTGCTTTTTCGCATATCTCTTTATAAACAATGATGCTATCAGATGCCGCCTTGTTTTGGATTAACCTCAATCCACCCGAATTTATTAATTGAGAAATTGTCCTTTTATTAAAGGAAACTGGGCTTCTTGTGGACGTGTATTTTCTTTGTAAGTAATATAACATTCTTAGACTACTGTCTGTATAAGGTGTATGATAAACATTTTTTAAGAGACTATCAAATGCTGCTACTTGGGTAGTACAAAATTGAATACTCGTTTCAATTTTATTAGCATCGTCTTTCATATCCGCAATCATAGACTGAATATACTGCTTTTCTCTATCACTTTCTATTTTATGTTCCAATTGATACTCTGCTAAAAAGCCACAGAAGACGGCAAGAAATAGCATTAAAAACTCCCATAAATAAGACTTCCAGTTTTTCTTTCCTTCGTGATGAGAATGATGATGTACATCCATATTTTTAGATTATTGATTTAGTTTAACAATTTGTTTACTTAGCTGATAAAATCTATCCGTCTGTATCTGGTCGTAGGTTTAGCGAAGCGTTCCTACGACCCAAAATGTATCTGGTCGTATGTTTAGCAAAGCGTTCCTACGACCCAAAATCACAAAGAGCGTCTCGCTCGTTATGTAATTGCGAAAATACTGTAAATTAGCACAATAAAGTTTAGAAACCTTGCCCGTAAGCTAACAGATTGCTTCACGGTGTTCGCAATGACAGGGTGCGTAGTTTTTTTGAGGAAGTACAGATTTTCTTAAATGAGGAATGGATTAATGATTCTTAGCTGATTTTCAACTAACAAATTATGTTGCATATCTTCTGAATAAAGTATCGTACAACCAGCCTGCAAAGATGATGCAACTATCAGAGAATCAAATAGTTGAAAATCATACCTGTTAATCAAGAATAATGCTTTTTCTAAGGTTTCTTGATTCATTGGTATTATTTTACATTTACTAAACAGTCTATTTGCTTTTTCCAGTATCTCAATCTTTGGTAATTTGAGAAGTCTTTTTGTAATATTCAAAAATTCAGAAATTACCTGTGAACTTACTGTGGGTTTATCCACAATGAGGAGTTAGCAAATTTTGCGTTTATGCTCATTGTCATCGTCATAAAGATATACCAAAATATTAGAATCTAAGGCTGTCTTAATCTTCATAATTATTCGCTTCGTCTCTGTCAAATTTAAAATCTTTTAAACTCACTCTATTATTTTTGAAGATGTCTTGAATGTCTTTTAAATCGTTTTTAATAGATTCCTAAGGCGTTTTTTTAATTTCAAACGCAATTACTTCTACTTGTTTACCAACCATTTCATCGGGCAAACGAAGCGTATAGTTATTTTCAGTTGGATAAATTATTTCTCTAATCAGTTCCATAATTTTATTTGTTTTTTTCAAAGGTAAATAAAAATCAGTATTATGTCATAAGTATCTGGTCGTAGGTTTAGCGAAGCGTTCCTACGACCCAAAATCACAAAGAGCATCCACTCTTTATGTGAGTGCGAAAGCACTGTAAATTAGCACAATAAAGTTTAAAAACCTCTGCCCACCTTGTTAGAACAGAATTTTGAGGAATAACAGGATGGACAGGATTTATGATTTATTACTGACTATTCGTAAAATTAATTTTCGTATTTTCCTCTAAGTCGTCGATTATAAACTCGCTTGTATTCTAAACTTCGTCCTCCAAAATTAACCAGTAATCCATCAGCAATATTATAGGCTTCGCAATAATTAATGGCTTGGGCTTTATGTACGTCCAAAATCATTTCAACAGCTTTAAGTTCAAGCATTATTTTACTTTCAACGAAAAAATCTACTCTACGAGAGCCAATGGCTTCTCCTTTGTATTCCAGAGGCATATCCATCTCTCGCTCAAAACGTAAGCCTTGCAATCGCATCTCCACAGCTAAGGCACGTTGATAAATTACTTCTTGAAAGCCATTACCCAAAACGTTATGGACTTCCATACAACAGCCTATGATTTTGTGGGTGATTTCGTTTATCTCCATTTTTTTTGAGTGGTTAAAAATATTAGAACAGGATTTTTGAGGATGGACAGGATGAACAGGATTTTTTTCTTTTTCCCATTAATCCTGTGTATCCCTTCATCTTGTACTCACAATTTAGAACAAGATTTTTAAGGATTAACAGGATGGACAGGATTTTTTAAGATTAATGATGTTAGAACAGGATTTTTAAGATTAACTGTATTAGAACAGGATTTTAGAGGATTTACAAGATAGACAGGATTATTTATTTTGTATAATCCTGTCTATCTTGTAAATCCCTTAATTCTGTTTTGTTTTTTAAAAATCCTGTCCATCTTGTAAATCCCTTAATCCTGTTTTGTTTTTTAAAAATCCTGTCCATCTTGTAAATCCCTTAATCCTGTTTTATTTTTTAAAATCCTGTCCATCGTACCCATCCCTCAATCCTGCTCTAATCCCCAAACTCCCCATCCCAAGCATACTTCCCAAAAATCAACAATCCGCCCGTAATGATGGGCGTGAGGACGAGCATGATGATGATGCCAAAAACTAAATCTTCTTGTTTGCCAGAAGAAAATTTAGGAATTCCTAATTCAAAAATGCCAAAATAAGCCGTGGCAAGTCCCAAAAGCATCCATACGATGCCGAGTATTTTTTTTATTTCTTTCATGATTTTATAATTGTTGAAGTTTCATTTGTTGAGTTGAAAATATCCCAATCCCCTAATCCCTATTTCCCTTAACCCCCAAATCCCTTATATACAACAACCCAATCACAAAGCAAACGCTTGCAATCAGGATTGGATAAGTTAGTCCTGCCAAATAAAAATCTGGATTGTTGGCATCTTTTGAAGCCGTTACTAAATATGTTGCAATGGCTGGCATCAATCCCCCGAAAACGCCGTTACCGATGTGATAAGGCAAAGACATGGAAGTATAGCGAATCTTGACGGGGAACAATTCTACCAAGAAAGCGGCAATCGGTCCATACGCCATCGTAACGAAGATTAATTGGACAAAAACCAACCAAATTAACGTCCATTTATCAGCTTCGTTTATTTTGATGCTTTGGCTCATTTCAGGCTTACTTTCCTTGTTAGATGAGATGTTTTCTTTCACGGTTTCTTTATAAATTGTTCCGTCCGTATAGACATGAGTCGTGGTAGTCGTAATCAAAGAATCTGTGGTTGATTTGGGTAATAAAGCCCTTTTAACTTCCACTTTTAGGTTTGTCATAATTTCTTCTTTATTACTCAAATTAGCAGTCTGATACATTTTTTCATAAATCGGGCGGTAACAAATTACACCCAAAAACATTCCCAAAAGCATAATTGGTTTACGCCCTATTTTATCAGAAAGCCATCCGAAAACTACGAAGAAAGGCGTTCCCATCATCAAGGCAATTATCAGTAAAGTATTGGCTTGGTCGTAGTCAATATTCATGATTTTGAGGAGGAACGTTTGGGCATAAAACTGTCCTGTGTACCAAATTACACCTTGTCCCATCGTTGCTCCGAATAATGCCAACAACACAAATTTGAAGTTTAATTTATTGCCAAAAGACTCTTTCAACGGGTTTTTAGAGGTTTTTCCTTCGGCTTTGGCTTTGGCAAAAAGCGGTGATTCGGACATATTTCTACGAATCAAAACCGATACAAAAACCATGATGATTGACACTAAAAAAGGAATCCGCCAACCCCAATCTTCCCACGTGGCTTTTTCCATAGAATTTTTCGTAATCAGAATTACTCCCAACGAAATAAACAGCCCTGCCGTAGCGGTTATCTGAATCCAAGAAGTCCAAAATCCTCGCTCACCTTCGGGTGAATGTTCGGCTACATAGGTAGCTGCTCCACCATATTCACCCCCGAGAGCAAGACCTTGTAAGAGCCTCAAAATCAGCACAATAAGCGGAGCTGCAAAGCCAATGGTTTCATATTTTGGTACTAAACCAATGGCAAAAGTGGCTCCGCCCATGAGTATTAGTGTAATCATAAAAGTATATTTTCGACCAATCATATCGCCCAATCTACCAAAAAATAAAGCACCAAAAGGACGCACCACAAAGCCCGCCGCAAAGGTGGCTAAGGTGGACAAAAAGGCGGCAGTAGGGTTCTCTTTCGGGAAAAATTGGGTGGAAATAATGGTGGCTAAACTGCCAAAAATATAAAAATCATACCATTCAATGAGCGTTCCAACGGACGAAGCTCCGATGATGGAAACTAATTCTTTAGTGGATGTTTTTAATGAAATATTTTCTGTGGACATGAGGTAAATTATTATCAGTTTTGGGTTATTTCAAATGGTCAATACATTGTTGATTATACAAAAATTATAGAAGTGCATTCTCAATGAACTTCCCGAAAGTAGAAAAAACTTTCGGGAAGTATAGTAGCTTAATTTAGTGCATGCTCAATTTAAGCAATTTAATATCAGATTATTGCCTCTATTTATACTAAATCATCAAACGCTCCACAGTTTCTTTCAACTTTTTTCGTTGTAATGTTTTTTGTAAAATAATGGGTTCAACCACCCGTTCTGCACAATCTGAAAGTCCGCAACGTTCACAAGTTTCATTTACTTTGCGATGAATTAAAGACGAACCACTCAAAAAATTAACAATGCTTTTCAAGTTATCATCCATCGCAAAACCCAGCGTGATACTACTATTAATTTTGCGGTTTGGCGGAGAAGGTTTTGCCAAGGATATAACCAAATAATTATTTTCAGTGTCAATATATTCCGAAATTTGAGCATCACAGATTAACTCATCCGATTTATAGGCTTTCTGCTTTTGCAATTTTTCCAAATCCTTCAAAATAGTCAGCGAAACCCAACGTCTACAATAATGTTCGTTCATTGCGGTGCCGTGCGGGGTGTGCAATTTGGCAAGGTGCATTTCTTTGGTTAAAAAGAATAAATTATTGTCCACTTGATTATTAAAACGAAGAAAAAATAGGTTTTTAATGTTAAAATGGCTCGTCATTACATTAGAAATTCGGTGCATAAAAACCTCGGGCGTAACGTTGAACAAACGCATAATATTCAACAACATATCAGCATCCCATTTGGGCGAAGCAAAGAAGTAAGTTAGCCGATCAATGAGGATATTTTTGTTAATTAAAATGGCTCTGGCGAAGTAAGAAGCCCTAAAATTGTTCAAGACTTCCTCGAATGATTCTGCCTCAATGACGGACGAAATATAGGAACGTTTCTTGATTTGCAAATACTGGTAACCAATCTCACGTCCATACGTAAAGGCTTTTTGTTCAGAACTTAACGTACTGTTAATCAGCAATTTACTTGTTTTTTTATTGAAAACAGAACGCAAAGATTTTAAGTCAGGTTGTTGTTCGGGCGTGAATTCTTCAATGTTATATTGGTAAAATTTTTCAAGAATTTCTTTCAGTAAAACTTCATTCGGTGACGTAGTATTAGTTATCTCAAACAACTTTCTGAATTGCTGAGCCGCCTCTTCCAAATCTTCAAAATAATTGTCGTGCATCTCTTGATACGACCTTAGAACCGAAAAATAAAACTGCTCCACTCGCATATCATAATTTCGACTAATTTCAATAATCGTACTGATAAAAGCCGATATTTTGGCGGGTGCTTGCGACATCAACTCAATAAAATTGGCGGGTTCGATTCCGAAAATTTCTAAGGGCAATTCCGTCAGAATGTTAGAGTTCAATAACCCCGCAATAGGTTCTAATTGTTTGCTTAATTTTAGCGATACCAACGAATCATAATCAACTTCGAAAGCATCCGCCAAAGCCATAATTTTTTCGGTTTTGGGGTACTTTTTTCCTTTCTCGATTTCATTCAAATACGAAATTGAAAGATTTGATTTTGTGGCAACATCATTCAGCGATAATCTTTTATCTAATCGTAACTGCCTGATTTTCAAACCAAAAATTATTTTTATTTTATCAGTATTGAGACTCATCGAAACTATATAAGAAGAAAAACTTTACTCAAAGCTAAGGTTTTTCTATTTAAAAAAGTAAAGATAGCATTTAGTGGTCTCAAAACGACTGAACGAATTATCTATACATCAAGCTCTGTTTAATTGTACTGTGAATTTACTTCCCGCTCCAAAATCACTTTCCACTGTAATCTGCCCGCCTTGTGCTTCAATAAATTCTTTGCTGATGGCAAGACCAAGACCCGTACCTTCTTTTTTTGTGCCTGGAACTCTGAAATATCTATCAAAAACTTTGTCTTTATATTGAGGTGCAATGCCCTGTCCTGAATCTTTAACCGTAAATTTAACGTGTTGATTTTCAATAAAAATGTTCAAATTTATGGTCGAATTTTCGTGTGAATATCGTACAGCATTTGAAATTAAATTAGTCAAAACCCAAGCCGTTTTCTCACTATCGGCAATCACCATCGGAAGATTTTCTGTAACATTTATTTCAAGGGTAATTTTCTTTTGACCAGCCTGCGTTTTGTTGGCACTCACGGCATAATCCAAAATGGCTTTTGGCTCAGTCGGAATAATTGATAATTGAATATTTCCTGTTTCTACTTGCGTAATATTTAGTAGTTCCGTTGTGGTGTTCAATAATCTATTGGCATCCTCTTTTATGCTTTCGATTAAATTTTTTTGCTCAAGGTTTAATTGCCCAATTCGCTCATTTTCAAGCAATTGCAAACTCATTTTAATGGAAGAAATGGGCGTTTTAAACTCATGAGATACCGTAGAAATAAAATTTGTTTTAGCAAAATCCAACTCTTTATATTCAGTAATATTCCGTAGAATAACTACATAGCCAATGGTCTTTTGAATTTGTTCGCCCGTTGGAATTATTGAAATATTAAGGGTTTCTTTTTCAAAATAACTTTCTTTACTATCAGCAAAAATCTTAATAGTTTGGGCTTTTTTATCAACAGTATTCGTTTGGGGAACTGTTAAATTTTGAATTAAAGAGCGAATTAAATCATTGCGAAGAGACAAGTCTTGAGCAAATTGCCCAACCATTTCTGTTTGCGGTAATCCGATGATTTTTGTGGCTTCTTCATTCACGAAAATTATTTTCTTTTTCTCATCTAAACCAATCACGGGGTCGTGCATATTGTTGATTAAAGTCTCAATTCGTTTCTTTTCAATCATCAAAGTTGCCAAGGTGCTATCGTTATATTCCTCTAACTTTTCTGCCATTGTATTAAACGAAGTCGCCAATTCTCCAAATTCATTGTGGTTCACAAAATTTACTCTGCGTGAATAGTTTTTAGCGGCAATTTGCTTAATACTTTCCGTTAATTCTTTGATTGGATTTGCAATACTTGACGGCAGATTTACCAATAAACTGAACGCAATCAAAAAGCAAATTGCACCCACCAAGGCAACCGTCAATGTAGCATCTTCGGCAGTTTTTTTTGCCAAAATGCTCTTGCGTTGAATGGCTTTCATATTCAAATCCATTATCTTAAAAATTTCATTCCTAATAGACTTTTGGAAAATAGAATTTGATCGGTTTGAGCTATAATTGGTAAAGTTTTTTCGTAAGTTTTCAGTTGTTTCTGTCTCTCCAATCTCGGAAATATTCTTCTCTTGTTTTTTAAGATTTAAGTCAAATTCTATCCATGATTTTATGGTATTTTCTTCCAACG
The DNA here is from genome assembly GCA_025354645.1 of Arcicella sp. GTDB lineage: Bacteria > Bacteroidota > Bacteroidia > Cytophagales > Spirosomataceae > Arcicella. The sequence continues at coordinate 16,365 of JANXML010000027.1, forward strand.
CCAACAACATATTATTAGAATATTGTAACGAATTATAGTTAGCAACCAAAATATTTTCGGTGTCTTTTTTTAACGCATTAATATATAAAGCCCCAACAGCACTCAATATGATAATCATTAGGAATAAAAGTCCTACACTGAGGGTCAATTTAGTTTTAATTTTCATGGGAATGATGTTGATTTAGGATGGCACGCAGATGACGCAGATGCTTCGCAACACAGATTTTCGCAGATTTTTTTACTGGAAAGTATCAAATACTGTAAATTTTACTTGATCTCTCCTAAATTACAATCATAGAAAGAATTTTTAAAATCTGCGTAAGTCTGCGTTGCCGAAGGCATCTGCGTCATCTGCGTGCCAATTTACGACAAAATAATTAGGTCAATATTGTTGGAAGATAGTTTATTCAACAACTCATTAAAAACATTTGTTGCTAAAATAATTCTCCACAAACTCAGATGCGGCTTACCCATGCAAACCGTTGAAATTCCCAATTTTTCAGCCTGTTCAATAATGGTTTTTGCAATGGATTCGCTTTCAATTTTAATAATTTCTGCCCCTAATTCAGTGGCTAATTTAAGATTATTTATCAAATGTCGTTGTTTATCCAAAGCTATATTCGTAGCACTTTCATCTGACTTTTGAACGTATAAAACGTACCATTTACTTTTATAATAGTTCGCCAATCGAGCGGTTTTTCTAATAACAGTTTTTGCGGTGGCATCATTAGAACTGATACAAGCCAAAAATTTTTCATGCTTTAAACTATTGGTTTTTGGCACTTCCGAATCCACTTTTCGTTCTACTTGCGACGCCACTTCTTTCAATGCTAACTCTCTCAATTGAAGTATTTGGTCACTTTTAAAGAAATTTTTAAGCGATATTTCAATTTTATCGGGCGTGTAAATTTTGCCTTCTTTCAATCTGGTAATCAATTCATCCGCCGTTAAATCTATGTTCACCACTTCATCGGCTTGAAACAAAACATTATCGGGGATTCGCTCTTTTACTTCAATGCCCGTAATGTTTTTCACCTCCTCATTCAAACTCTCAATGTGCTGAATATTAACGGCACTGATGACGTTTATTCCCGCAGAAAGTATGTCCAGAACGTCCTGCCAGCGTTTTTCATTTTTACTACCTTCAATATTAGTGTGTGCCAATTCATCCACAATCACCACTTCGGGGCGAGCGTTGATGATGGCTTGCACGTCCATTTCTTCCAATTCTTTGCCTTTATAAAACAACTTTCGCCTTGGAATTATAGGTAAACCGTCCAACAAATCATGGGTTTCTTTGCGATTGTGCGTTTCAATAAAACCGATTTTTACATTAATTCCATTGCGTAAAAGCGAATGGGCTTCTTGCAACATTCGGTAACTTTTTCCAACGCCCGCACTCATCCCAATGTAAATTTTGAATTTACCTAATTTCGACTTGTTAATTAAGTCAAGAAAATATTGAACGGTTTGGTCTTTGTCGGACATATTTGAATTCGATGCTCGATATTCGGTTTTCGATATTTGTTAAGGAAAATTGTAAAAATAAGAGTACTGTTTAGCTTGCCAACAATTTTACATCTTTTCTAAGGCTAAATTTAATTTCAATACATTGATTTTTGACGTTCCCAATAAGCCAAATAATGGTTTTTCTGTTTGATTATCAATGAGTTGCAATAATTTTTCTTCTGATATGTTACGAATTTTTGCAATTCTTTTTACCTGCACTTTTGCTCCTTTCACAGAAATATTTGGGTCTAAACCACTGCCACTCGCCGTCACTAAATCAGAAGGAATATCCGCTTTTGCAACGCCTGGGTTATGCGCCATAAATGTATCAATGCGGGCTTGAACTTCTCCTAAATAAGTGGGATT
>JANXML010000052.1 GCA_025354645.1 Arcicella sp.
CGTGTCCATTCCCACAATGTAGGGAGCGAACATTTAAGAAGTTTTGCAGTTTCTTCACGGGTTAAATATTCCTCTGCATCGTTGGGAGCGGAGGGCGTGGGGGCTTTGTGCTTAATGTCCAGTAACAAAGATTCAATGTTACTTAGTCTGTTATCCAGAACTTGAAAGGGGTTTTGCATCATCGGTACATTTTTTTAAATGAATGATAATACAAACCTAATGGAAGAGAATTTTTTAATTTGAGGTAAGGGGCTACGTAAGGGGGCTACGTAATTAAATTAGTAGCTTTAATTCGTCTTTTGCCCTATTTTGAGCGTTGGGATATTTAGACAAAGAATTAACAACGGGTTCAATATCATCATATTTTAACGACTTTCTTTTACTATAATCTTGTACTTTATTGTAGTGGGTTTGTAAATTCTTTTCACTCATTCCGTGCCTATTGGCAATTTCTTTAAGCCACTTCATTTTTTCACCTTCAAAATTTTTGTACTCGTTTGTTTCTTGCCTGTACGCATAATGTAAAGCCCATTGTTTGACGGTTAAATTGTTGTCTTTACGACTACCAAGCAAACTACAAAGTCTTATTTTTTCTAACTCGCAAAATTCCACGATATTGAAAAAAATATCATCGTTCGTCAATTCAGTAAATGAAAGTTTATCATTCCCGTACTTAACGTAAATAAATCTAAAAAAACCCTCAAAATATGGTTTTACTCCTGTTTTTTCTTTTATGAAATTTTCATACCTATCTAAAATTATTACAGAATTTTCAATTTGTTCTTTAATTTCCTCTTTGAACTGTTTTTGTAATTCTCTGAAATTCTCAATTATTTCAATCAAAGAATTACCGTTCTTTTGCCATGTGAAACCCTTAAAATGATTGGTTGGTAGTTTGCTTATAATATCTTCAAAAACGGCAAATTGTGGAGGTATTTGATAAAATTTTTTCAAAATTTTCTCTCTTTTGTCCGTCATATTAAGAAAGTTTTGAACACTTAGAGGGATTGGATTTTTATAAATATTTTGGATATTTGGAAAATTCATTGATATTAAATTTTAGGAATTATACACCTTTGCGGAAGAACAAAACGCCACACCTCCACACGGTTAGAATTGGTTAAATTAGGCTGTTAATGATATTATTTTACCTTTGGGTTTTTCCTCTGCCGTGGAGGATAACCACGCAATTCTAAACCGTTTAGACTTCTCTCTATCATCAATTTTAATGTACTTCATAAATGCCTTTTCTGTCTTATGTCCTGTTACGTGCATGATAGAAAGTGTATCTACACCCTTTTTATAAGCATTGGTTGCAAAACTCCTACGTGCTGTATGTGTGGTTACTAACTCCCATTTTTTAAGGTAGGTTTTTACTTGTAAACCTCCTTTTGTTATCCGCTTAGTGATAACCTCCTCTATCTCTGCCATTTGGCAAACTTCTTTAATATAGTCATTCATTTTCTGATTAGTAATTGAGGGCAAAACGTAACCATACTTTACAAAAATTTCGTGAACTAATGGAAGTACGGGAACGGTCACGGGGTCGCCTGTCTTCTCTTGGACAATCTCAATAAACTGATAACCGTCTTCGTCTGTCTTTATATCCTGCCTGTTAATATTATTCAAATCCGAGTATCTGAACCCTGTAAACGCACCCACCATAAACAAATCTCTTACACGCTCTAATCTAAGGTTGTTAGACAAATCAAGGGCGTACATCTTTTCTAACTCCGCTATCGTTAAATAAACGCTGTCAGATTCTTCTGATGTTGCTTTAAACTTCTTTGTTCTGTAAGATACCTTTTCAATCAAACCCTCCTCCACGGCATAATTCATAATACTTTTGATGGTGGTAATATACTTTCCTATGTTATTCTTTGAAAAGCCTTTTGATACTTGTAACCATGCCACAAAATCAAGATAAAATGTTTCGTCAATGGTTATTAAACTCATATCTCTATCGTAGATTTTAGAGAACTCTATCAGTTTAGTTTGTACAGTTTTATACCTCTGAATGGAGCGAAACGCTAAATTTTCTCCATCGTGGTTTTTCCGTTTTCCGTTTTCACTGTCTGTTATATACTGATTCAGCATATTGAAAAATTCTTCTTTGGGAGTTACAAGCGGAGTTTCTGCCGTGGTCGGTTGTTTGGGCTTTAAAAACTCCTCAAAGTGTAGCTTTACAAACTCTTTTGATAGGGCTGTATTAGTCTGTAAATGTTGGATTGTGAGTTTATCAAACTCCTCCTCAATATCATTAAGCCTACTGTTTATCATAGCCTTATTTCTTTCAGAGACTACGTTTTTAACTCTACACTTTTCTTTATCCCAATTTTTGGGAATAACAGTAAAGCCCGTGGAGAACTTCGCACGGTCTGATTTACCAGTACGGATAATACAATTAATTGGTTGTGATGTTTTTGCAGTAGGTTCACGTAATACAAAGGTTATTCCTGCCATGATAAAAGATAGATTAAATTAAAGCGTATCAAAATGTATCATAAAGGTACTATCTTTGTATATTAATGTCAATAGACGGGGACGGCAACGGGGACGGTTTTTTTTAATCTATCTTAATTTATCTTAATCTCATTTAACTAAATTGACAAAATTATAAAATATAAAACGCTTAAATTCAGTTAGTTATATAAGTTTTTAAAGTTCAGAACGGAAACGGCAATTTAGTATAAATAAGTCCTGTTCCTGCTCCACAGTAAAACCCTTAATATGCTGATTATCAAGCTATTAAGGGTTTTTTGTAACCTAAAATTTTCTCTTCGTTACGCATTTGGTTACGCACCAATAAAATACCGTTGAAAAACCTCCACAATTAGGCATAAAAAAAGAGGTCCGTTAAACCTCTCTTTCATTTCAGTATTATACAAAATTCAGTAAATCAAAATACATTTGTCGGGTATCATCGTCTTTGTCTTGATTGGTCAAAAAAATGAAACCACACTTTTCATAAAAAGCTATTGAGTTTCTATAAGCATCAACGGTTAAGTACCTTGCTCCCGTGGGTGCGTTCTCGACAAACTTACCCTTTATTGCGTTCATGGCAAAAGTACCAAACCCTTTCCCCTTAAATTCCTTATCTGTGCCAAATCGTCCAATCTTTACGGCTGGGTAACTTGTAAACTTTTTTCCTTCGGGCATCACATCTTTAAATCGCTTCTTCCATTGGTTGCCACTCTCCAAATCCCTTACAGAAACTTTATCGTTTAACAGACTGAAAAAGAAAACGGTTTTGTTCTCTGATTCACCGATGTAGGTTGTCGCTAATAAATGTAAGTTGCGTAGCGTAAAAAGTGTAAAATCCTTCAAGATGACGTTAAATTTGTTTTGCGAACTTAACTAACATCAAAATGAATGATTTTACAATTGCAATTTACTGTTTTGTGGACGATTTATTGTTAAAAATTGATGATAAATCACTTGATAAACGTCGTAAACTAACTAATTCTCAGATAATTACGACTGTTATTATATCTTCAAAATATTTCTATGGAAATCAAGTGTCAGCGTGTGCTTATTTAGAAAATCATCATGGGTTTGATATTCCAGACAAGAGTAATTTTAATCGAATCTTACACAGTCTGACGGATTTATTAGCAGATTTATTTTTTGCTTTGGGTGTTATTTTCAAAAATCTCAATCTTAGTAGTGTCTATTTAATTGACTCTTTTCCAGTGGCAATTTGTAAAAATATTCGAATATGCAGAGCTAAATTAGTCAAAGGAGAAGAATTTAGAGGATATAATGCTTCTAAAAGAGAGTATTTTTATGG
>JANXML010000055.1 GCA_025354645.1 Arcicella sp.
TCAGAACTCATTTAAAGAGATTATGTCGTAAAACCATCTGTTTTTCTAAAAAAGATGATATGCACTTTGGATTTATAAAGGCTTACATATGGCTTAAAAACGCTACATAGCAACAGCATACATTCTGAAACACTACCAAATAATTCTGTTTCTGTCTTATTAAAATGTTGATAATATTGTAAATAATTAATATTGTTACTTAATACACTGTTTAATAAGTTTTCTGGCGAACTTGCCGAAAGTAGAAATAACTTTCGGCAAGTGTATCTGGCGTTTTATACTTCTCGAAAGTTCCTTCTACTTTAGAGAAGTTCTTTCAGATAATCAAACTATCCAAAAAACTTATTAAACGCTGTACTTAACATGATTTTTAAAATAATCTAAAAACTGACAATCATATTTTTTAACCGTAATAAAAAAAATTAAAAGAGATTGTATCACTTTAATAAATTCAAAATAATGAGTTTTGTCAACGTGACCGATTTAAAATCCCAAAATTCATGGTTTAAAAGAGCATTTATTTCATAATTATACCGTTAATTTTGAATACTTTTTTGTCTCCAAAAACGATTTTCTGAAACCCCTCAATTTGATAATTAGTTAGTTGATTATTTTTTATGGATAACTTTAAGTGTCTTTCTGTTTCGTACAAATAATTATTGTTATTTATCATGGCTTCAATACTAATTCCGTCCTCCCCAACCCTATTGATATTCAAATATTTAATGGGCAGTTTTTCCGTTTCTTTCAACGTATATTTTACTCCCATTGAAGAACTATCAACTTGATAACTTTGAGTGAATGCAGGTTTGTTCAAATCTGCTTGTATGAATAATTCTAATTCTTTTGCCCAATCAATGGTTGTAACTGATTGATTTTCAGAACTATCAGCAATAATTACCATTTTTTGAACGGTAGGTTTTTGGGAGTTTAGCATTTTAATTTGCTTCTCTATTGTGCCTTTTAAATCAAAATACTTTTTCACTTGATTTTCTTTTACTTTTTCATTACAAGCACTCAATAATGCACAAAACGCTAACAAACTTATTGTTTTTTTCATGTATGAAATTCTAATTTTTTTGCAAAATTACAGAGGATTTTTCAGGTTGTTCTTGTTTTACCATAAAAATGGCTGTCTCATAAAAAAATTGGTATAATTTTCTTCTGGGACAGCCTCACATTAAATATTCAATTTTACAAACTCAACAACTCCTTAAATCGAATAGCTTGGCGACGTGAAATTTCAATTTTATCACCACTTTCTTTCAAGGTTACTTGCAAACCACCAGAAAACCACGGCTCGATTTTTTGAATATATTTCAAATTAATAATGTGTTTACGATTGGCACGAAAGAAAATTTTAGCGTCTAATCTATCCTCCAAAGCATTTAAAGATTTAAGTACCAAAGGTTTCTGATCATCGAAGTATAAACGGACATAATTGCCCATAGATTCAAATAGACGCACATTTCCTAATCTTACGAACCAACATTTCTCGCCATCTTTTACAAAAACTTGGTCGTTTTCCGAGAGAACGGTGGTGTTTTCTTTATTGGTTTCGGTCAATTGTTTTTGACGGTCAAATTCTTCTTCAACTTTCTGAACGGCTTCCGAAAGGCGATGTAACTCGATGGGTTTCAGCAAATAATCCAGGGCATTGAATTCAAAAGCCTTAATCGCATATTCGTCGTAGGCAGTCGTGAAAATGACTTCTGGAACGTAGCCTTCGAGGTCGGTCAGGAGGTCGAACCCTGTTTTTCCTGGCATTTGAATATCTAAGAAAAGTAGGTCAGGGTGCAACTGGTCAATCAATACCACTGCTTCTTCGGCGTTGGCGGCTTCACCCACGATGTTAATTTTAGGAAAATTTTCGAGCAAGCGTTTCAGTTCATTTCTTGCCAAACGTTCGTCATCTACGATTAGAGCTTTCATATTGTTGTTTATTGGTAATTTTATTGTTCGTGCCTCTGTTGTTTTGCTTTGTTTAACTTTATAAAATTAAGGATAAAAAATATAGACAAATGGAAAAATCATTCCAAGACTTTAATCCTAATTTTTTGGGAAAAACTTTTGGTCTATTCCCGTGGTCGGTATCTCACCGAATAGCATACTTCAATAATCAGAAAAAAAATTGTACTTTATTTTATTTGTAACTATTTGATAATCAAAGAATAAGCTATCTAAAACTTCAATTTTTAACCCTATTTGGAGGAAAAATTGAATACAAAAAATGTTAAATAAATGGAATTCCTTTAAGAGCTTGCGTGATAGCAAAACAAATAAAGGCAAAATATACAATCGAACCAATCCAAATAATTGCCGTAGCATTTTTTTCATTATTTATTCTTTTTGAAGTAAAATAACCCAACAATGGAATGATTTGTAGGGAATGAATACCGAAAAAATGTGCCACCCGCAAATCCCCAAAAAGTGTACTCCAATTTAATAATGGTAGTCCCGCTTCACCAATTTTTCCGCCCACATTGTGCGAGTTAATAACACTCATATAACCCCCAAAAAAACTAAAAATCACAAAAAATAGTAGCCCAATTTTAATTGATAAGGCAAAGTTTTTGTTGATGGAATAAGTCTTTTGTAAAATAAAACGGATCGAAATAATAAAAGTAGCAGTGGTAAGCCAAACAATCATCACACCCATCAAAGCATATAAAATGCCTCCTAAAATTTCTGTTTGGTTAAAATGCGATAATTTACCTCTGAATGCTTGAATTGTGATTACGCCAATTTCAAATGACATCACAATTATGGCTAAAATTGAATACCATTTTACCCGATTTTGATTATTCACATAGAACAGCAAATATGCCATCGTCCACGCATACACCCACGTGCTAAGGGCAAACTTTATGGGTTTTATCATCGAATTAATTCCTAAAACCTCCACTGTGTTTATGGTGGCGTATAATCCCAGGCAAATCGCTAATCCTAAAAAAAACAAACCCATTATTGCTAATTGCCTATTTCTACGAAAAATTGCCTCAATTAATTTCATAAATAGTGTTGGTTTTAAACGTTTTTATCAAGAAAAATAGCAAATATCCGACAGGACCAAACATAAAAGTAAATGGAAGAGGTAGTGTATAAAGCCATCTTGAAATTTGAAGTTGTTGAGACTTTTTAACGATGTAGGCTCCCACAAATAAATCGAATGCTAAGTAATGAATCCAACCCATCGCTACCGCATTATCATTCTGAAAAAGGGCTTTCACATTTGCCAATGTGCTGAAACTGTCGATGCTGAAACTTCCAATGTCTTTTAAAAGTAAATAAGAATAAATTAGGGCAAATAGTACAATCATACCATTTAAAATAATGGTTTGAGTATGCTTCCATTTTGGCAGAAAAATAAGCAATATCCAGCCTAAAAGCACAAACGAGTTACCAAAAGAAAAAATTGATGTTGCATTCATAATTGATTGATTTTTAAGTTATTAAGACTATTTTCCTCTATAAACAACTTCTAATAACCCGACTTTACCAAATTAGTTATCTTTGTCAAAGGGCTGTCTTTCTCAGGTTCAATGGATGGAATTGGAATGGTAATCTCGGCGGTTACTACTTCTTTTGAAGCCTGAAAAATGCTGAATTTTGATTCTATTCCGAACAATAATTCTAATCGGTGAGCAGTATTTTCAAGTCCAAATCCCCCTGAATCAGTTGTTTCCAACGTGCCAGTATTACTAATATTTATCAACACTTTTTTACCCATAATCTTCGTTTCAATGCTCACAAAGCCACCTTTCACGGGTTTTGATACGCCGTGCTTAATCGCATTTTCAACCAAAGTTTGCAATAACATCGGTGGAACTTGTACGGTTAACGTTTCGGGATAAATATTTTTACGAATTTGTAAACGTTCTTCGTAACGAATTTTTTCGAGGGCTAAATAATCGTCCACCGTTCTCATTTCTTCCGAAAGCGAGACCGTTCTACGTCTATCCGCCAACAAAGAACTTCGTAGAATATTGGATAATTGCGTTACCGCTTTTTGAGCTTTGTCGGGGTCTTCAAGGATTAATGCCCGAATACTATTGAGGGCATTAAACATAAAATGCGGATTCATTTGAGCCCTTAAAACCTTTGATTCTGTCTCTTTTACGGACGATTCCAACCGAATTTTATCCACTTCAACTTCCGATTTTCTTTCAAAATAGTGTGAAGCATAATAGAAAAGCGTCCAAATCATGAGCGGTTTTGCCCAATTGAAAATGTATTGCAAAATATAGAAAGCCGACCACAAATTAGCTTTTTCTTTATCTCTCAGTAAAAAGGAATCAAGTGGAATATTGACCAAAGCCATAAATATTGACATAAAAGCAACCGCCAATAAAATTCTTGGTATTACTCGGTCAATAGAAATTTCAACCCATCCATATTTTTTAATAACTTTTCTGAAATTGTGGGTTAGTAGGACGGCAATAACAACGTTTAAGTCTGCTGCCACGAACCAATCCAAAGTCCAACCGTAGCTATTGGCATACAACAAAGTTTCGTTGGCAAGCCAAGCATACCATCCAGAGATTTGTAATATCCAATATAATTTCGTTTTTGACATAAATATGTACACCGATTTTCCAGAATTGTGCTTATTAACAGAAAACAATTTACCCTAATTCAATCAAAAACGTTGAAAAAATTAAGTAAACGGAAAGTTGTATGGATAAACGGACGATTTTGTAAGGATTTACTGCATAAATAATTCGGGGATTCCTTCTAAATGGGTAACACCACAAGCTATTTCAACGGTGAATTTTTGAGTTTCGTAATTGTATATAAGTTTATATAAACACAAATTGGCGTGGTCGAAAGTATCCATCTCATTCAATGGACGTTCGAGGAGGAGTGTGAGGAGAATACGGATGGCTCGTCCGTGCATGGCAATCAAAACGGTTTCTTCTTCGGGGCGACTTAGGATTAAATCAATGACAGGTTTTTGACGGGCAATCACATCTTCGGGGCTTTCACCGCCTTCGGATGGCATATTAGTTTCTCCTGCTATCCACTTGTCAATCAGCACTTTATAATATTCATTGTCACGATTATTCGGAATTTTACCTTCACGTACACCCCAACTAATCTCGTTTAATCCAATGTGCTGTTCCCAAGGAATATTCTTTTCTAAAAATTTATTTACCGATTGATGCGTTCTTTTCAAACCAGAAGTATAAACTTTGTCGAACGGAATATGTTGATAATGCTGAAAGAATGCCTCGGCTTGTGCTTGCCCCAACGCATTGAGGTCAGAATCCACGCCACTTCCTTGCACAATGCCTTGGCGGTTAAAGTCAGTTTCTCCGTGACGAATCAAATAAATGGTTTTGGTAGTAAACTTTTTTGGACGTTGGTCAGACATTGATTATCAATTAATTACAAAATTATCCGCAAAAATACGGCATATTATTCAGAATTTAGCGTTGCAAAAGATGCTTTTCATAAACATTTCGCCTTTTTTATTTAATGGTTAAAAATCTGTATTATAATTAAAAAAACATGATGAATACTTCAATTTCGCTTGAAAAATTAAACCAAATGAGCGTTGGTAATATGGTTGAATATTTGGGGATAGAATTCACCGAAGTTACCCCTGAATATATTTGTGCCAAGATGCCCGTGGACAATCGTACTAAGCAACCCATGGGGCTTTTGCACGGTGGAGCTTCTGTTGTTTTGGCTGAATCTGTGGGAAGTACAGCTTCCTACTTATCGTTAGAAAATCCAGAAAAACAAGTGGCTGTTGGGGTTGAAATTAATGCAAATCACTTGAAATCAGTTCGTGAAGGCAATGTTTACGCCAAATGCACGGCTTTGAAAGTTGGCAGAACCATGCACATTTGGGATATAAAAATTACGAATGAAGCGGGAGATTTGGTTTGTGTAAGTAGGTTGACAACAGCGATTATTGATGTGAGGTAATTAATAAAACAATACATGGTATTATTTACGCTCATCCGACACGGGCAATCCGTTTATAATTCACAAAATCGTTTTACAGCTAATGTGGACGTTGAACTCACGTCTTTGGGTGAACATGAAGCTCAAGGCAATACATTATGTTTGAAATAAAGAAGATTAATGGATTAAATCTATAATATTTATCAATTAAACGAAGCCCTAAATTCCATGGGTGAATAATTGGTTTTCGACTTGAATAACTTACTGAATGATTGCGAATGCTCAAAACCAAGTTGATAGGCAATTTCACTGACCGATAAATTGGTTGTTGATAAAACTTCTTTTGCCTTATCAATCAATTTATTGTGAATATGTTGCTGGGTGGTTTGCCCCGTCAAAACCTTCAATGAACTTCCTAAATAATTGGGGGAAATATTCAGTTTTTGGGCTACGTACTGAACCGTCGGAATTTTATTTTCGTGTAAAGAATTATCTTCAAAATATGCGTTCAAAACATTTTCTAATTGGTCAAGAATTTTGTGATTAGATATTTTCCTTGTCAAAAACTGTCGGTGATAATATCTGTCAGAATAAGAAAGGAATAGTTCAAGTTGAGCAATAATGATGTTTTGACTAAACTTATCCATGTTTGACTGATAATCTGTTTTAATGTTCTGGAATACATTTATGATGGCATTTTCTTCCTTATCCGATAAGAATAAAGCCTCATTCGCCGCATAATCAAAAAATTCATATTGCTTGATGGTTTTGGCAAGCGGTGTATTCCAAAGGAAATCGGGATGGAGAAGTAACATCCACCCCGACGGTTTAAAGGGTTTTTCCCTATCAATTTCAACACTAAAAACCTGACCAGGGGAGATAAAAAACATTACTCCTTCATCAAAATCATATTCTTGCTGACCGTATTTTATTTTTGAGCCAAAATCACGTTTGAGGGCAATTGAATAAAAGTCAAATACCCAACTCGTATCATTTTCAGCAAAATTGGTGATTGTTCCAAAATCAATTACACTGATTAAAGGATGTTCGGGTTTTGGTAATCCTCTGAGACGATGATATTCAGTAATCGTTTTTATCCTAAGAATTTGCTTACTTTCCATGATTAAATTGATTTTAAGAATTGAATATACTATTTAATTAATTTTTTGGTGATAATTTAGTCCTCTGGAAGAACTTTTCGAAAGTAGAAGGAACTTTCGAAAAGTGCCAAACGCCGAATTTACTTCCCGAAAGTTATTTTTACTTTTGGGAAGTTCCCCAGAAAACTTATTAAACAGCTTCATTATACAAAGTCGCAAAATCTTTTGCAAAATCTTTCATTTTCACTTTACCAAAAGTGGTTGGCTTATTCAATTTATAATCTTCGTATAATAAACCCGTGTGAATGGCGTGATACATTTCGGTTAAACCATCAGCAATTTTGGGTTGCATACCAGCAGAAACTAATCTACCAATCATTTGTTCATCACTAAATTGTACCCATTTTAAATCTTTTTTTCCAATTGCTTCACCAAGAATTGCAGCCAATTCATCGTAGGTTAATTCTTCACTCGCCACGTACCGAACTTTTCTTCCAGAAACGCCAATTTCCACTTCATTTGCAATTGCCGTAGCAATATCTTTTGGCGAAACCCATGAGTTTACCACATCGTTACCAATATTTGAACCTATAAACCCATTATTTTTTGCGGAATGAACTTGCGGCAACAAGTTATAGTAAAACTCCGTAGGTCTAATATGCGTAATGGAAACATCGGATGATAATTTATTTAAAATACTTTCCACATGATTTGCTCCAACAAGAATTCCGTTTCCCTCTTGCAAATGACCACCAATGGTACTTAGATTAATTACTTTATTCACACCTGTTTTTTCGATGGCTTGGGCATAATTGTTTCCGAGTTTTTCATAATAACCAACCAAGTCAAGACTTTGGTCAAAATAATTTGCTGGTGGCACCATCGTATAAACTAAATCAGCCCCTTTAAAAGTTTCAGAAATAAACGCTACATCTTTCAAAGAACCAACTGCTGCGTTTGCTCCCATTGCCTCGATGTCGTCTTTTCTATCATGACTACTACTTATCACCGTTACTTGATGTCCTTTTTCGACTAACTCCTGAACGAGTGGCTTACTAATGTTCCCTAACGAACCTGTTACAATAATTTTCATTTTTTTATGATTTTTGTTTATGCAAAGGTCTATATGATCAAACTGTTACATGAAGCCAAATCAACTTTTGTTGTAGTCAAAAATGTGGATTTTAAACAGAATGGTCAAAATTGAATAAATTGGAAATATGTAGAAGTCAAGGTTTTGTCGCTTTCTCATTTTGGTTATGCAATTCCGCAATTAGGTTACTTTTTAAAATTGAAATTTAAGGACATTTGTACTTCAAAATTTAACTTCAACGAAAATGAAAAAAGTATTAATTACAGGAGCTAATAAAAGCATTGGTTTTGAAACAGCTCGACAACTATTACATCAAGGATATTATGTTTTTTTAGGTAGTAGAAATGTAGAAAATGGTAAGAATGCCGTAGAAAAACTGAAAGCTGAGGGTTTAAATGAAGTAGAAGTCATTGAAATAGATGTAAATGATGAAGACTCCGTTAGAAAAGCCCACGCCGAAATTAGTAGTAAAACCGATATTTTGGATGTACTTATCAACAACGCAGGTGTTATGGGTGGTATGGAACAAACTGCCTCAAACACGGACATTGCTATTTATAAGCAGGTTTTTGATACTAATTTTTTTGGGGTTGTTTCTACAACAACGGTGTTTATGGATTTATTACAAAAATCACCTGAGCCTCGCATCGTAAATGTAACTTCTGGTTTGGGTTCACTCACTTTGCACAATGACCCATCATGGAAGTATTTTAAAGTAAAGGCTGCCATTTATAATTCATCAAAAGCGGCACTGAATATGTACACAATTTCGTTAGCTTATGAATTACGGGACACTCCGTTCAAAGTAAATGCCGTTGACCCAGGTTTTACCGCCACTGATTTTAACCATCACAGAGGTACTGGAACCGTAGAAGATGCTGCCGCACGACTCGTAAAATCCGCTATGCTTGATGCTAACGGACCGACTGGAATGTTTTTTAGTGATGACAATAATCCAGAAACGGGCGTAAGTCTTTGGTAAGTAGGGGTTAGGATTTAGGGATTAGGCATTAACTACATAACTTGCTAATAACCAACCGTTTATATAATCATAAAATGTCTATTAAATATTTGTGATTACTTAAGAAACAGTATTCACTTTATTAAATTTGCAAGATGAAAAAAGAAGAAAATAGTCCTCGTAAATTTGATTCTTTATCCGACTTACATCGGGTGCTTGGCTTACCAAAGCCCTTGCACCCGCTGATAAGTGTGGTGGACAACACGGATAATAAAATTGGATTTTATAAAATACCTGATTCATTTACACTGAATTTTTATAAAATTTCTTTCAGCATAAATCTTTCAGGAAAATTAAAATACGGTCAGCATTTCTATGATTTTGATGAAGGAGGATTGTTTTTTGTTTCTCCCAATCAAGTAATTTCAAGCTACGAAGATAATGGCGACCACACAGGTTATGCTTTATTCATCCACGCAGACTTTTTTTTAACGTATCCATTATCAACGAAAATCAAGCAATACGGTTTCTTTTCTTATTCAGCCAATGAAGTGCTGCACCTATCTGATACTGAGAAATTAACGATTGTTTCCATATTTAAAATCATTGAAGCAGAACTGAAATTACCGATTGATGAATTTAGTCAAGACGTAATTATTTCACAGGTTGAGTTACTGCTCAATTATAGTAATCGTTATTATAAGCGGCAGTTCATTACACGCAAAGTAGTAAACAGCGGATTGTTGCAAAAATTAGAAGAAATTTTAGGAGATTATTTCAATAACGAAAAATCATTAAGCCAAGGAATTCCAACAGTACAATATCTTGCGGAACAGTTAAATTTGTCTCCAAGTTATTTGAGTGATATGTTACGTTCTTTAACGGGACAAAATGCCCAGCAACATATTCATAACAAATTGATTGAAAAGGCAAAAGATAAATTATCAACTTCTAATTTATCCATTTCAGAAATCGCTTATGAATTGGGGTTTGAACATTCGCAGTCATTCAGTCGGTTATTCAAAACAAAAACGAATGTATCACCCTTGGAATTCAGACAATCCTTCAATAATTAGAAGTTGAATTTTTTACAATTCTTACGCATTTTATTAGCTTCAATTCTTGAAATTAACTTTGTGTAACTGCATCAATATGAGGTCTAAACGTCCAATTGATTCGTTCTCCAACATTTGTTGATGTTTTTGGCACAGCGTGTAACCAATCATCCTGACAACCTGGCAACATGATTAATAATGAACCACTTTCCAAGTCATAATCAACGGTTTTGCCTGTTTCCTTGTGTTTCAATTTGAATCTACGAGTGCTTCCCAAACTCAATGAAGCAATCGCAGGTCTTTTCCCAATTTGAAGAAAATCATCTGAATGCCAACCAATAGAATCTTTGCCCGTCAAGTATCGATTTCCTACCGCAAAGTTGAACTTAAAGCCACTTAATGTTTCGATACGATTACGAATATCTAACAGGAAATTTGTCCACGGTTCAGCTTTGATTTTTACGCCTCGATAGGAATAATTCAAATCATCGCCAAACAAGGATTCTTCACGAGGAACTGGAATCTTTTTTCCATACATACTAATTTCTCCTCGTGTCCATTCAAGGTTTCTCGACTTTTGAAACAAGTCATTAATTTCTTTTTCAGTTAAAAAATTTGGATAAAATTTAACTGGTATATCTAAAATTAAAGTTGAATTTTCCATCTCTTGAGTTATTAAATTTTTGTTTGCAGACTCATGGGGTTGTGTAATAGGTATTAAGTCCTAAGTCCTAAGAAAAATTAACCAAACTATATTCTGAATATAAGTATAAAAATAACTTAATTCAGAGATTTATTTGGTTAAAAGTAAATTTTTCAGAATATTATTTCCCTCTGAGAACTTAATACTTAATACATAGGACTTATTACACAACCCCATGAGTAAGTATTAATCCAAACCTTAATGAGCCGCCCCGACATCAATAATCTCCCCTTTTTTAATTTTTGCCAAGAAAACCAATGGCAAACAAACCGCACAAACAATCCCAATAATTAAAAACCCTTCGGCGTAACTGACTACCGCCGATTGATAAGAAACTGCCCCTTCAATGGCTCCTGCCGCCATTTGTTGTGCTTCCTGCATTGATTTGCCTTGACTCTGAAACCCCCGCATCAATCCGTAGAATCGTTCATTTGATTCTGGATTATACAAAGAAACATTGCTAATTAAATCATTACGATGCATGGCAAATCTGCGGGTTACGAAGGTATTAATAACCGCAATTCCAATGGCTCCGCCCAATAATCTGAGCATATTTGAAAGCCCCGAAGCCTGAGCAATGGCATTTCCTTTTAAACCCGAAAGCGTTAGACCTGCCACGGGTACGAAGATGAATCCAAAGCCAAAACCTCGAATCATTTGGGGCCAAAACCAATTCCATTCTCCCGAAGTTGGCGTAGCTAAAAAGTAGGTAATAACTTCGTAGCCAATCACGGCTGAAAAACCAATTACGACCAACAATTTAGGGCTTACTCCCTTCTGTAAAAGTGTCGCATTTAAGCCCATCAGCATTCCCGTCAGAAACGAACTTGGTAAAATCAACAAGCCCGTTCGAGTGGCATTCCAACCCAAAAACGATTGCACAAACACGGGATACAAAAAAACGGAGCAATAAATGGCAATACCAAAAGCAACATTAAGTACTGAACCAACGATTACATTTCTGTTGGACAAAACCCGCAAATCAACCACAGGATTCTTCGTTTTTAATTCTCTGAAAATGAAAGCGATAATTCCGCCAATTGCCAAAACGAAAAAAGTCAAAATAAAATCACTACTGAACCAGTTCTTTCTTTCGCCTTCTTCCAAAACCATTTGTAAACCTCCAATTCCCAGAATCAAAAATAGAATTCCCCAATAATCCGTTTTACCAGTTGTCTTTACTTTTGAACCTTTGATGTATTTCCAAGACAGAAAAGTAGCAATAATTCCGATGGGAACATTTACGTAAAATATCCAACCCCACGAAAAATTATCGGTTAAATATCCGCCCAAAACGGGTCCAAAAGTGGGTCCCATCACGATTCCTGCCCCAAAAATACCATTGGCTTTATCCACTTCTTCGGGGGGGAAAGTCTCCACTAAAATGGTTTGTGCGGTTGCTAATAATGCTCCCCCGCCTATTCCCTGCACAAACCGCCAAAACACTAACATCCAAATTGAACCAGAAAACCCACATAAAAAAGAAGCAACCGTAAAAAGGATAATTGAAGCCGTAAAATAAACTTTTCTCCCGAATAGATTACTCAAAAAGCCCGTGAGCGGAATGATAATAATATTTGAAATAGCATAAGCCGTAATCACCCAAGCGGTTTCTTCAATGGTTGCTCCCAAGTTTCCAGCAATTTGACGAGTGGCAACGTTTACAATCGAAGTATCAATTAATTCCATAATGGCACAGGTAATCACCGTAATGGTAATAAGCCATTTTCTCGCTCCCACTTCATAAGTAGGTTGTTGTTGGAGTATATTTTCCATCTTTATTTATGATAATTAGAGATTTGACAACTTTTAAAAGTTGTCAAATCTGATTTAAACCTATTTCTCCGTATTCACTTTCACCGCCACACTCATTCCAGCTCGCAGAAGCGAAGCATTATTTTTCAGTTCCGTCAAAACGATTTTCACTGGAATTCTTTGGGTTACTTTCACAAAATTTCCCGTCGCATTATCGGCAGGAAGTAAGGAGAATTTAGCCCCAGTAGCTTGCGAAAATGACTCAATTTTACCTTTGAAAACCTTATCGCTATACGCATCCACTTCAATATCAGCTTCTTGTCCAACTTTCATGTTTTCAATTTGCGTTTCCTTAAAATTTGCCACAACCCAGATATTCTGATTGTTCGTTACTGCCATCAAAGGCTGTCCAATTGCCACCACTTGCCCTTTTTGAACGTTTTTCTTAGAGATTACGCCATTGGCAGGAGCCGTGATAGTGCAGTAGGATAATTGCAATTTTGCCGCTTCTAAATTATTCTCCGCTTGTTTCACCGAAAGTTCAGCCAAACCGATGCCGTCATTTGAAGAATTAATCGTTGATTTAGTAGTAGCAACTTGCGTTTTAGAAGCCTCAATTTGTTTTTGCAATGAACTCACTTGCCCTTCTGCAATGCGTAATTGAGCTTCTGCGGCATCTTTTTCCGCTTGAACGCCATCAAATTGTTGCTGAGTTGCCGATTTCTGACCGAGCAATGTTTTGAAACGCTCAAAGTTTTTTGATGTGATATTCACCCGAATTCTTGCCGCATCCACACCAGCTTTTGCCGAAATCATATTGGCTTCTACCGCATTAGAATTTGCCGTTGCCGATGAAATACTTGAAGCAATTGTTCCTCTTCCGCTTTTCGATAATGAAACGTTTTGCTTTGCCAAAGCCACCGCAACTTCCGCTTGTTGAACGGCAATTTTATATCCCGCATCGTCCAACATTACAAGAACATCTCCTTCTTTCACAACTTGATTATCTTCAATCAAAACCTTGGTAACTGTACTATTTATTTTTGGAATAACGGGACTGATATCAGCTTCTAATTGAGCATTATCGGTTTCTTCTTTTCCGCTGCAACTCATTAAAAATATTGATAATGATAGGACGATTGTTGTAATGAAATTTTTCATTTTATTATTTTTTAAATATGTAATTAATTGAAAATCAGTATATTAAATTAATTTTTACTAATAATATAACTTTAAAATCTACCACTAATTAATTGATTTCAGCAGTTTTCTATAAGCCAAACTTGCATTGGCAACTGCCGTTGTCAGGTTAATTTTAGCTTGTAATAAAAGTGTATTGGCATTCAAAAAATCAGTTGAGGTAGTAGTGTTTGTTTGAAATTTATTTTGTTCAACTCTAAAATTCTCTGTGGCTTGTTCCACTGATTTATTTGCTAATTGAATCTTTTGTTTTGCCTGTAAATAATTACTATAATCAGCATTTACTTCCATTTGTATTCCTTCTTTGGCTTGTTCAATCACGCTATTCATTTTCAAAAAAGACAAATTACTTTCTTTCACTTTTTCTTTATTGGTATATAAATCCGTTAAACTCCAATTCAAAGAAACCCCAACATTCCACGTACCCGTCAATGAGGCTACGTTCGGAAAAACTCGTTGATTCGGCATATCATAATTCACACTACCCAAGGCACTCAACGTTGGTAAAAAGTTACTTTTAGTAATTTTCTGAACAACATTTGCTTGTTCCTTTCTGATGGATAATCCTTTTAATTCCGCTCTATTTTTGAGGGATTTTTCAAGATATGAATCAAGATTATCACTTTCATTGTCAGTAACAGGAAGTGTTTCAGGAATGTCAATATCTGTTTTTGTGTCTAAACCAGTCAGAATAATTAAATTGTATTTTAACAAGTTTTCAGTAGTTGAAATATCCGATAAATTTGATTGAAGATTCGTAATTGCCAGTTCAATTTTTAATAAATCATTCGCTAAAATAATCCCTTGTTTTACCAGGTTTTCGGCATCCATTTTCTGGTTATTAAGCAATTCAATATTAGCTTGAATTATCTTTTTAGATTGCTTAACTGTGTATAGATTGTACCACAAAGTTATCATCGTGAAAGCCACATCAGATTTGTTTTTTTCTATATCAAAATAGATGGCTTTTTTGTCAAAATCTAATAATTGTTCATTGTATTTCACTTTGCCACCTGCATATAAAAGCTGCCTTGCCGTCACTGAATTGTAGGATTGATTAAGAATTTGAGGATTCAGTGTAACATCACCCGTTGGAAAATTTACTCTGAAAGGCGTAATGTTATCGCTCACCCGAATGTAACTCAAATTCAAACTGATTTGGGGCAATTTTGAGTTCTTATTCTGCAAAATTTTTGAATCGGCTAATTGCAAATTGTAATTATCTAATTGCAAATTTTTACTATGAGCAATGCCCAATGAAACCACATCTTCTACCGTTAAAATCTTTTGTGTTTGAGCTTGCAAAGATATGCTGATTGCCAAACAAACCCCAAGTACCTTAAATGGTATTTTACTAATAAAATTCTTTTTCATTTTTGTTTGAAATTTAATTTGAAAATTATTCATTTAATGAACGTAATTCATTAATACTTAAAAAAAAGTAACTGATTATTTAAGGAAGCCTTTGTATTACCAAAGACTCCCTATATTTTAGAGGTTAAAAATTAAATTCTATATGTGCGATAATACTTCAAAAGCCGAAGTCCATTTTATATCAGCATAACGATTATTATCATTTGGATTATTCTGAGCCGAAAATATACCTTTCCATTTTTGTTATCATTTAAGTTGTTGATGATACAAAGGTAAATCCGATTTGAAGCGTCAAAACTACCAATTGGTAGGAAGTGAATTTTACCTAATATTCCTCCGAATCCTACTGAGTGCGTTGGGTGTGATGCCTAATATTGAAGCCAAATGCTTGACGGGTACTCGCTGTAAAAGTTCAGGTGTTTTCAGGAAATCTAAATATCTTTCTTCTGCCGACAGAGTTTGGAAACTCACAATTTGCTCAACCATTCTGACGGACATCTCTTGCCAAATTTTCCTTCCAAATTCCTGCCAACTCGGAAATTGGCGATAGAGTTGTTCCATTTCCAATTTCTCAATGTATAACAGTTCAGTTTCCTCAATTGCCTCAATGTCAAATCTGGTAGGTTTTTGAGGCAGTAAACTTGAAATTTCTGTAAAAAATTCATCCTGAAAAACCACCCAAGAAGTATCTCTCGAATCAAGTTCGCCAAAAGAAAAGCGGAGTCCTCCTGATTTGATGTAATAATATTGATTAGCGGTTTGTCCTTTTTGTAATAAGAATTGTCCTTTGGCAACGTTTCTTTTTTTGAATTTTGAAATGATAAACGCTAAATCATTTTCATCAATTGATACTTTTGATTGAATAAAATCAGAAAAATGTTCCATATACTATTTAGTTTGAAAAATTAATAATAAACTACTTTCTCACTTCAACCATCCACATAAGTGAATAGGCAATCGAGATATATTGTTTAGAATTAATTACTTTCAACCCAGCTTTTTCAAAGTATTTGGCGTAATCATGAGTCGGAATCCACTCGCCAATCATTGCAATACCGTTTGGTTTTAGTACCCTGGCAATCTCCAAACAGGCTTTTTCTTGTTCCGATCTTTCGTCAATATTATGAATACAATACATCGAAAGCACAACATCAAAAGAGTTGTCGGCAAAACTCAAATGCCTGGCATCTTCGTTTATAATTTCTATTTTATTTCTCACATTTTCGAGTTCTGCATTCAAGTAAGCGTTCTCAATAGTGTTACCAGAAAGATCTTCGGCTCGCCAAATATCAATCCCGATTGACTTACCCGTTGTGAGACGTTTGGCAGCCCCAATCATATAAATACCCCGTCCCGTTCCAATGTCTAATACATTCTCATCGCCTTTCCAAACAATTTTAGAAAGGATTAAATCTCTCATTCTAAATTTTCCATAAATCCCATAAACGTACATGGATGTTCCAAGAATGAGTAAAATAATTCCAATGAAAATGATTCCGTAACCAAGATATTTCAACATCACGTTACCGTTAAAATAGGGTATTAAAAAACCGATGATTGGTACGAAAATCCCAAACAGAATTAAATTTCGCATGATAGAAGGAGCATCGAAACCATAGTTGATTTTGTCCATTTTGAATAAATTTTATTTAAGCAGTTGATTAACATTAATTATCGAGATGCAAATATAATTCATTTTATGAACAACGTTCATATACTGTCAAAAAAATTATTTCTTTATTCCATTTTCAAATGTTTCTAAAAATGTATTTAATAAATCTTCTTCTGAAACATTCATTTTTTCGTTCATTAACGCTCCACGAACTTTAATTAATTGAAAAACGCCCACGGTCATTCCCCATATACAAAATGAAAAATATAATGGATTAATATTTGGGTTTAAAGTCCCTTCTTCCTTTGCCCTTACAGCAATTTTAATAATCAAATCAGCAATCTCTTGTCCAGATTCGTGCATTTCTTCTGTTTCAGTTAATGTGTTATTAACTTCATAAAGCGACACTAAGTCATAATAGAGCGGTTCTTTTTTATAAAAAGCGTAATTCTCCTTAATTAAATCTTTTAATTGCTCAATCGGAGTGGCATCACTTTTCTCAATTTTTTGAAATTCTTTGAATAATAGTTTACGAGCCTTCATACTCAAAATACTCAAAATTTCTTCCTTACTTTTGAAGTATAAATAAATTGTTCCTTTCGCTAATTGCGTTTCGTTGGCAATTAAATCAATACTCAACCCGTGTATGCCGTGGGTGGTCATAACGGTTTCTGCTGCTGCTAAAATACTCTCTCTACGATTTTCTTTTTCTATTAGTTTTCTATCTTTGGTACTCATTCTTTCAATTTTTAAATAACTAACCACAAAGATAGAAAAAGAATAGGTTTATCGTATTTATGATCTGAATTAGGATAATTATTAGGGTTAGTTTATCTAAATTTAGCCCCAATAATTATCCTAAGTCAGGAGCCACCTATTGCTCCATTGGATGTTCTGAAAGCAAAGCCGAAACATTATAAATATCTTTCTGATTAACAACACTTGCTCTGACTGTCTTCACTTTTTCAGGTGAAATAACGGTTGCTTGATTACCAAAAGAATTTCTTACGTAGGTTAACACTGCTGCAACTTCTTTGTCGTTCAAAAGTCCTCCATAAGGCGTCATAGGCACTTGTCCTGGATATTTTTTTCCGTTAACATCAATTTCTCCCATCAATCCTTTCAGTACAATTTTTATCAAACGATCTTCATTTCCATTTACCCAAATTGCCCCAGCCAAAGGAGGAAAACCCGAAGCAGGAAGCCCTTTTCCATCGGCTTGATGACAAGTTATACAGTAGCCTTCTTTTGCAAAAATTGTCCTACCCAACGTGAAAAGTTCAAAGTCTTTCCCTTTCAAATTAGTCGTGCTGTATTCCTCTTTTACTTTGCTGACGGGTTTGCCACTCAAATGTGCCACTGCAGTTTTTTGAGCATGAACCATCCAATCATCTAAGGGCATTTTCTTTGCTTCTGCCTCGATGGGCAAACCCTTTTCTGGTCCAACCCAGGAAGCCGCAACGATGGCATCTAAACGAACTCGGCTATTTTCATCACGAACCGCTTGCATCAATAAAGCAGATTGGTCAAGCACTTGATGCCCCGTGAAACGCAAAACCTCCACAGCGGCAGCTCTTGCGTGATAATCTTTGGCTTTTAGCAATTGACGTAATAATTTTTGATCAACTTTGTTCAATCCCCAACTTACCCAAAGTGCTTCCAACACATTATGTTCGTATTGCGGGTCATTTTTATCTAAATTATTAACCCACTTTGTAATTTTTGGTAATACTTCAGTGGCATTTCTACCCCTCAATTCTCGGCGGGTGCGGTAGCGAGTACGATATTCAGGCAATTTTAAATTATCTAAAAGTTCTTCAACACTTGCTCCATCAATTTTTGCGGGTTTCACCAAAGGACGTGACGGATAAGTTACTCGGTATATTCTTCCATGAACGTGGTCACGCAGAGGGTCACGGGCGTTGTGTTGCATGTGACCGATTAAGATATTGTGCCAATCAACGATGTATAGCGAACCATCGGGAGCAATTTCCATATCAACGGGACGAAAATTACGGTCTTCACTTACCACCAAATCTTGGCGATGTTTGGTTTTATAACCCGTGCCATCATCCATTACAGCGTGTTGTTTTGTTCCCAAAAAACCAATCGTATTATTGATGAGCATATCGCCCTGTACATCGTCTGGAAAATGACGACTGGAGATGAATTCAAGCCCCGAAGTTGGTCGTACCATCTGATCTTTTTCAATGAGTTGAACACTTTTGTGGGTTGATTCACCGTATCTTGGCAAAACCGTTCCAGGCATCATCCAACGCACATCTGGGCTGGAAGTTTCGGCAAAAAATGGTTGTCCCCAATAATCAAAAGCGATTCCCCAAGGGTTCGGAATGGCTAACTGGGCAGTACGTTCTAATTTATGTAATTGTGGACTGTATCTATAAAATCCTCCGTTTGTAGCACGAACCGTTCCGTAAGAAGTTTCAACATTGGTATGTAAAAATACGCCTTCGCCTGAATAAATTGCTCCTGATGGATCAGCACAAAAAGCGTGACTATTGTGGTGCGTATCGTGGTCATCATATCCGCTTAATAAAATTTCTACTTTATCGGCTTTATCGTCTCCATTGGTGTCTGTGAATAGTTTTAAGTTCGTTCCTTGCGAGACATATACGCCCTCAGGGGCGATTTCAAAACCCAATGGTAAATGTAAACCTTCCGCAAAAATCGTTTGTTTATCAGCCTTTCCGTCGTTATTTACGTCCTCTAAAATCAAAATTTTATCGTTCGGTTTTGCATCGCCAGGTTTATAATGCGGATAAGTCGGCATGGTGGCAACCCACAATCTTCCTTTGTTATCGAAAGACATTTGAACGGGATTTGCCAAGTCGGTAAATTCTTTTTCCGAAGCAAAAAGTTCAATTTTATATCCTTTCGGAACTTTCAGTTTTTTCAACGCATCCTCACCGTAAAGATATTCAAGACTGCCGTTTTTCTCAGGATTAAAATTGGTTTTAACAGATGGTAATATTTTAGTTTTTTTATCGGCTTCCACAACATCCATTGTTTCACCTTTTGAGGCTGCTAACCAAATGGCTCGGTCACGAATGTCAGTCATTTGGCGAATCTTCTCCGTTTCAGCAGGGTAATTATCGGGTCCAAAAGGGTCATACCTTCTTCCATATACATGCACGCCGTTGGGAACTTTGATGTCATTATGCCACATCCAATTTTTCTCCATAACTGCATCATAAATCATCTTTTTGTTGGTAACTGCCTTCTGAGGAGCTTTTCCAAAAATTTTATCGGTAAGTAAAACGCCCAATTTTTTGTACCCTTCTTCATTCAATTGCGAACCATCAATTGTCAAATCTTCGGGCGTTGTGGCATACCATTTTTGAGAGGGCGTGAAAGCATCCACAAACAAAACTTTATGCTCCATGGCAACTTCTTTCATGGCATTTGTGTAGAGCAAAAGGTTTTGATTTTCCTTTATTCCATTTGGCAAGTCATATTTATTAGTCAAATCTTCAAAAGCAATTGGCGAAACGATTACCAACTTAGGATGCGTTTTCCCATTATAATTCTGACTTAACGTATATTTAATAAAAGCATCTAATTCTGATTTATAATTTGCTAATCCTGCTTTGCCTTGAAAGGATTCACTGTACCCAAAAAGGGCAATGATGACATCGGTTTTAAGTCTGGTGAGCCATTGGTCTGGATTGTCAAAATGCCCTTCACTGCCCGAATTATTGGCATATTCAGTCTGAAATCTTTCAGCACCTACGAATGCCCAAGGCGTAAATCTACTTGAATGTGGTCTAAATCCAGGTGTATCTCCACCGTCGCACATATTGCGGATAAAAAGAGAATCATCTGGATAGCGAATGTGCATTTCAGTTTCAAAATAATCATAATTCATCATTCTTGAACCAAGATTGCCTCCAATTAATGAAATGTGCGTTCCTTTCGTTACTTTCAACGTTTCGGGCTGAATGGTTTGAAATGAACTGACTAAAAAAATGGTTAAGGCTGTTATGATGAGTAATAATTTAATATTGATTTTCATGTTTTGATTATTGAAAAGATTTGACTTTAAGTAGGTAATTTTCAAGTAAAATAAATGAATATGTATTTTTAGAATAAATAATTTTATGATATTGTTTTTAAGCACTGCCATCGAATAACTAATCTTATTTAACAATCCCACGATAAGGCACATTTATATCAATTTTACCTTTCCATTTCTTCGGAACTTTTTTGTCTAATTCCCAATGAACTGCATTAATAATAAGATGCTGAAACGATTCTACTTGAAAATCTTCTGGATGTCCCAAAGTAGTCACGAATATTTTTGCTCCGAATGAATTTTTGCCCGTCCAAGCCACTGGATTTTCAACGGCTTCTTTGTCTGGATTAACGGATTTTCCCATCAATAACCATTCAGAACCTTTTGTCGGATAATCAGGTAAGACACGGTATAACCAAGAACTTACATGAAAATTTGGTTCAATACCCGTAAGAATTTGATGATTTTTTGCGGCAGGGATTATTGAAACATCGGTTGTACTTTTGTGTCCGTAGTGCGTATGAGCGGCTTTTCCACCCCAACCAGGAGGAGCATTCAAGGCAAATTCTCCAAAAGCATTCCATTTTTCAGAAGCATCTCCTTTGGGAAAATTGAATGAATGTGTACTTGTCCGAAAGCCCATAACGGGCTTACCAGATTTTAAATATTGGTCAATAAATTCGAGTTGTTCAAGAGGAAGTTGTCGCCAGCGTAAATAGAAAATTACCAAATCTGCTTCTTTTAAAATCTCTAAACCAGGGATATTTTTTTCAGCATTTTGATTGGGAGAAGCCTTTAAAACTTTGGTACGAAAACCATAGTTTTTTTCGAGTTCTGCGGCTATTAATGGGAGCGTAATCTCACCACTATATTCATGATCGCCCGTAACGAAAACGATGAGTGGTTGCGATTTTGTTTGTGCTAATGTTTTGTTAAAAATAACGCCTAACAATAAGACAATCAGTATGGTTAACTTTTTATTCATGAGTTTTTTTTTATAAAATTTTAGTTTTTGGATAACATTTCTTGGTTCTTGCAAATGTAAAATATAAAATTGAAAATTGTATTAGGTTTAATGGGTATTTTGGGTTTCGAGACTTATTACCGAATACTAAAAAATAGGTTTATATGACTTTTGCCTTTTTACCCTTTGATGTTTACGGAAAATGCCTTAAAAATTGATGATAGAAATTATCACAAGAGTTGTTTGCAGAGAACGCAGGCTTTATTTTGAACCCAGTTTGCGTTGAATTGAATAAAACAGAATAGGAATAAACAAAGAATTTTCAAAATCAAATTTCACCATAAACAAACTTTCATTCAATATTTTCTCCGTAAACAATTCCTCAAAAAAGCTATCTGCCATCCTCGGCAATCAAATAATTGACTTGTATGAATTGGCAACATTGGAGTGTTTCGATACGTTTGAAATTGAAGCAAATGGAGCATTAGAAAATCCAGAAAAAAGGAAAAATATGATGAGTTAGGGGAGAATTGGCAACAATATGAACACGCTGGAAATCAACGAGGAGGAATTTTTTTGGTGGTATTCGGGAGGGCAACGTCGTTATCAATCAAACGGCAAAGATTCTTTTAGCGAGACTTCAAATTTTCCGATTTCTTCGGAAAATTTTTTTCTGAAAGTCCAGAAAGTGGCGGAATAACCCAAAATCAGAAAAGCAAAAATTACAAAACTGAAATGGAAATCACTTCTGCCAGTATCAATAATAAAATCAGATTAATCAAAATCAAAGCACAACATTCATCAAAGTTTCAATTTTCATTTCAGTTTCATACCATTCCTTCACAGGATTTGAGTCTTCTGTGATGCCACAACCTGCATAAAAAGTTGCTTCATTTCCCATAATTTTCATTGTACGAAGATTCACGAATAAATGGCTTTCCTCTTGCATATTTACGGGACCTAAAAACCCACTGTAAAACTCTCTTTCGTGCAATTCTTGTTCAGCAATAATTTGTAAGGCAGCGGCTTTTGGCATACCACAAACGGCTGAGGTTGGGTGCAATAATTCAAGCATAACCGTTCCTAATTGTGGGAAGTTAAGTGCTTGTGTATCAACCATATAGTCCGTCCGAAGGTGCATTAAATTTCCAGCTTGAACCGTTTTTGGACCGCTTTCATGATATTCTCTCAAACGGATTTTTTTGAAACATTCAATAATATAACGACTCACTAATGCCTGCTCTTCAATTTCTTTGTGCGACCAGCGAATTTCGCCAACTAATAAAGTTTCTCCTTTCTCATTAACTGCTGATTGTGTGCCTGCAAGTGCCATCGTTCTAAACTTCCCATCTTTATCCATACTTGCCAAAATTTCAGGTGTCGCTCCCAGCCAAAAGCACTGATATTCAGGCAAATACACTAATGAAATAAAAGCATTTGGATAAGCAACACACAATTTTTGGAAAGCCTCTATGATTTCAAAGGAATCAGGCAGTGTTACATTTTTTGTACGAGATAAAACTACTTTTTGAACCTCCTCATTTTCAATTGAAGTTATAGCATTTGAGACCATTTCGGCAAAAAGCATTTCATTATATCGTCCAAAATTCTTTTCTTCTGTATTAAAATCTGGATGAATTTGCGTGGATACTACCTGCTGAATTTTTTCTTCTTGATACTGTAAATATTGCTTTTCAAAAACGTCTTGCTCAACAGAATTATCATTAACTTGCTGATTATCAGTACTAAAACTATAATGCAAATCACTTTTTATAAACAAAGACTCACCTTCAAACGGACTCATCACAAACCCAGGAGGCATTTCTTCTAAATCCACTTTCATGCGTGAGGCACGTCCAGAAAGATCAATGATTAATTGTTTTTCAGTCGTCCTCGGGAGTCGCCAAAGAGCAATCGGAAAACCTTCCGACAACGAAATTTCCCAAAGATTGTGAACCTTAGGAAATTTATTGATAATATGCTTTTCTGAAATAACTGACATAGAATTCTTATCTTTTATCTATCAACATATTGTTTGTTAAAGGGGTTTCGAGAAATGTATTTTTCTGATTAAAATCTATCTAAAAACTCCTCGATACATCCATAAATATAAGCCAAATCTTCTTCTGAAATACAGTAAGGAGGTAACAAATAAATCACATTTCCAAGCGGACGAACTAAGATTCCCTTTTCAATAAAAAATTGATACGCAATATCTCTGATATTGTTAAAATAAGATGTTCCTTCAACGGTCTGAATTTCAATGGCTAAAATTGTACCCTTAATTCGGATTTTATGTTTCAGCAAGTTGTAGTCTATGTCCACACAGACTACGTTTTGCCCGTTTTCATCGTCTGAACGATCAATTTTTAATTTGAATTCGTTATGCAACTGATTGATTTTTAATATTTTACTATTCGTTTCTTCAGTTAATAACAAATCTAAACTTGCCAAACCTGCCGTGCAAGCCAATGGATTTGCGGTGAATGAATGACTATGAAAAAGCGTTTTTTTACGGTCTTCTGAAAGAAAAGCATCATAAATTTCTTGCGTACACGAGGTTACGCCCAATGCCATTGCACCACCCGTGAGTCCCTTCGAGAGACATAAAATATCAGGTTTAGTTTCAATATAATCAGTCGCAAAGAGTTTTCCTGTTCGCCCAAATCCCGTCATAATTTCATCGGCAATTGTCAATACACCATTTTGTTTCGCTAATTTTATGAGTTCTTCCAACATTTCGGGTTCATACATCACCATTCCCCCCGCCCCTTGAATGAGTGGTTCAAAGATAAAACAAGCAATTTCATCCGCATTTTGCATTAAGTCTTTCATCGTTTTCAATGAATGTTCCTCTTGTCCTTTTATAGGCACTGGCAAATAAATAGTTTCATACAAAAAACCTTCAAACGGGGAATTAAAGGCAGATTTTGCCCCAACTGCCATCGTTCCAAAAGTATCACCATGATAACCGTTTTCGAGTGCAATCACTTTCGTTTTTTTGGTAAATCCTTGATTATGAAAATACTGAATTGCCATTTTCAAAGCCACTTCAACGGCAGTCGAACCATTGTCAGAATAAAAGATTTTAGTTTGATTTTTGGGTAAAATTTCTAATAATCTTTCTGCTAATCTCACAGCAGGTTCATGGGTAAATCCTGCAAAAATTACTTGCTCTAATTTGCTGAATTGTTCCGCTACTTTTTGAGCAATGTAAGGATGCGAGTGTCCATGCAAATTGACCCACCAAGAGGCAATTGCATCAATGTATTTTTTGCCAGTATCATCATACAAATATGCTCCTTCGCCCCGCACAATCGGTATAGAAAAGGGAGCCGTTTTGTGTTGCGTAAATGGATGCCAAACCACTTTTTCATCCCGTTGAGATAAAGAAGATTGTTGTATGTATAATTGCGTATTTTCTACTGGATATTCTATTTGCTCATTCATTCTTATTATACTGAAAGAAAAAAACCTTCACGTTTGCAAAGGCTTCCTTAAATGTTTACATGAATTTCTTATGCCTTTTACTATCTTAATTTTAAGGTAACTAACGTTGCCACTAACAACAAAATCCCTATAATCCAGAAACGAACTACAATCTTTGCTTCATGATACCCTTTTTTCTGAAAATGATGATGCAATGGCGACATCAAGAATATTCTTCGACCTTCGCCAAATTTTTTCTTGGTATATTTAAAGTAACTGACTTGAGTAATTACTGATAAAAGCTCAACTAAAAATATACCGCATAAAACGGGTATCATCAATTCTTTACGTATCACGATGGCGAGCGTCGCAATCACGCCACCAAGCATCAAACTGCCCGTATCGCCCATGAAAACTTGTGCGGGAAAGGAATTATACCACAAGAATCCAATGCACGCTCCCACAAAAGCGGCACAAAAAACCGCCAATTCTCCAGAATCTGGAATGAACATTACGTTAAGATATTGTGAAAAAACTTTATTTCCAGAAACATA